>CAYONU010000009.1:0-24036 GCA_964405445.1 uncultured Caldisericales bacterium
GGAAGTATTATATATCTCATGATCGATGAAAAAAAGTTTTATGCATATCTAAAAAGAAAACACCTGAAATTTACCAGAACAAGGAGAGAGATTTATAAATTCCTGGTAGAGAATCCTATACATCCAACAGCAAATGCAGTATATAAAGCTGTTAAGAAAGAGATTCCAGGGATTAGTTTTGCAACCGTTTATAACGTGCTGAATAAATTCGTAGAAATTGGACTGATAAAAGAACTCTTAATAGGAAAAATCAAACATTTTGATGGGAATGCCAAACCGCATTTGCATCTAATTTGCAAAGAATGCGGAAAGATAGAAGATGCTGAATTCCCAGAATATAATGAAATAATAGAAAGAATAGAGAAAAAAGGATGGACAATAATGGATGCTCGCTTCAATATTTATGGCATATGTCCTATGTGTAGTAAGAAAAAGAAAACTCCTTAAAGTCTTTTCTTTTTGCACTGATTTTTCTCCCTTATGCTTGATATTAAAACATACTTTTTGGAATTTCCTATAAATATGGATGGCTACGTATATTGAAAAAATAACTTTTTCTATTAGAATGCACCCTAAGGAGGTAGTATGAAAATAAAGAGAATAGAAGATATAGTTGAAAAAGTGAAAGGAAAGCCTAAGAAAAGGATAGCAATAGCATTTGGTGAAGATCCACACAGCCTGCAGGCTGCGGAGAGAGGTGTAAGGGAAGGCATCTTTGGCATAATAAACTTTGCAAGAAAAAACAAGGTGAATGAAATTGCAAAGAAAAAAAACATTGATACCTCACTTATGGAGACTGTTGATGTAGAGAACGACACTAAGGCAGTAAAGCTTGCCGTAAAAGCAGTAAGAGAAGGACGAGCAGATGTTCTAATGAAAGGCATAGTGAGTTCTGCAAAGTACCTCAAAGGAGTGTTAAATAAAGAGTGGGGCCTTTTACCAGAGGGAAGACTTTTATCCAACGCGGCTTTCATCGAAGTGCCAACTTATCATAAATTGCTTATTGTGTCTGATCCTGGCGTTATTATTAAACCTACACTTGAAATGAAAGCACAGCAAATCAAATATTGTGTGAATTTAGCAAAAAAAATTGGTATAAAAACTCCAAAGGTAGCGCTACTCTCCGCAGTAGAAACAGTAAACCCAAAAATGCCATCCACGTTAGATGCTGCAATCATTACACAGATGAATAGGCGTGGGCAGATTAAAAACTGTATTATAGATGGGCCCCTGGCATTGGATCTTGCTATATCAAAGGAATCAGCGGAAATCAAAAAAATTGATTCACCTGTTGCAGGAGATGCTGATATTCTTATTTTCCCGGACATAGAAACAGGGAATGTTTTTTACAAAGCTCTTACGAAGCTTGCTCATGCGAAAACAGCAGGCATCCTTCTTGGTACTACTGCACCCTGTATATTACCTTCAAGAGGAGATTCGGCAGAGACAAAATTTTATTCGTTACTTATAGCTTCAGCAGTGGTGGAAAAAATATGAAGATACTTGTAATCAACCCCGGATCCACATCAACGAAGATAAGTATATTTGAGGATAAAAAAGAAATTTTTAAAGAGAAGATTGCACATTCAAAGGATGAAATTGCTAAATTTCCTCATATACCAGACCAGTTTGAATTCAGAAAACAGATTGTCTTGAACGTGCTCGAAAGAGCAGGCTTTAATTTAAAAGACTTCAGTGCAATTGGTGCACGAGGAGGAAATACACACCTACTCGAAGCAGGTACCTACAGAGTAAATAAAAAAATGGTGGATGATTTAGTGAGTTTAAAGTATGGTGAACATGCATCAAATTTAGGAGCACCCCTTGCATATGCATTCGCAGAAGAAGTTGGTATCCCTGCATTTATTGTAGATGCTGTAGTTGTTGATGAAATGCAACCAATTGCAAAAGTCACGGGACTAAAAGGTATTGAAAGAGAAGCAAGAGATCATCCATTGAATCAAAAAGCAGCAGCAAGAGAGGCTGCCAAAAAATTAGGCATAACATATGAAGAGGGTAATTTTATCGTTGCACATTTAGGCGGAGGTATATCCGTTGCTTCACACAAAAAGGGCAGAATGATTGATGAAAACAATGCTTTAAATGGGGATGGTCCATTTTCTCCGGAACGTGCAGGGGATTTGCCTAACATAGCTATAGTTAATATGTGCTTCTCGGGCAAATACACAAGAGAGAAGATACTAAAATTCCTTGCAGGAAAAGGCGGGCTTGTTTCTCATTTAGGAACAAACTCTCTCATAAAAGTGGAAGAGATGATTGCTCATAATGATAAGTATGCAAAGCTAGTATTTGACGCAATGGTATACCAGATTGCAAAGGAAATAAGCAAGCATAGTGCAGTACTGAAAGGGAAAGTAGATGCTGTTGTGCTTACGGGTGGGCTTGCATATTCAAAAGAACTTGTAAATGGGATAAAATCATACATATCTTTTATTGCACCAATATTTGTTTATCCTGGCGAACATGAGATGGAAGCAATAGCTCGTGGTGTAAGAAGGGTACTTCAAGGCAAAGAAAAAGCAAAAGAATATAGTTAAATACTAACCAGTAGTCTTCTTATGGATAAATTCCTCAAATTCTTCAAGAGGTAAAGCATTTATTACATCTTCTTTTGTAAGCCAGGCTCTTCTCGCAACACCCACACCATACCGCATATTCACCAGAGATTCTACAGAATGAGAATCTGTCCCTATTTCGAGCTTGAGCCCGTACTGTTCCTTTGCCTTTCGCGCGTTTATTTCATTCAGGTCAAGTCTTTCAGGTGCAGCATTAATTTCAAACACCGTATTAAATTTCCTTCCTGCTTCGAATACTTTATCCATATCTAACTCATACCCACTTCTTCCATTGATAATTGCTCCCGTAGGATGTACAATAACACGTACTGCCTTATGGGACATTGCCCTTATAGTCCGCTCTGTCATTTTCTCTTTGCTCTGGTTCATCCCTGTGTGAATACCTGCAAGGCAAATATCAAAAAGTGTAAGTTCATCATCTGGGAAATCAAGGCTTCCATCAGAAAGAATGTTTAACTCTGTTGATAAAAATATTTTAAATGGTGCAAGTTTTTTATTTATATTTTCTATCTCTTTCTTCTCTTTTTTATAGCGTTCAATAGAGAGTCCATTTGCTATACCCAATGCTTTTGCATGATCAGAAACCGCGATATACTTACGGCCCAGTTGCATTGCCCTCCGTGCCATTTCTTCAACAGTATTTACGCCGTCAGAATATACAGTATGCATATGAATATCTCCTTTTATATCCTTCAACTCAATAAGTTCTGGTAGCTTATGCAACTTAGCAGCTTCTACCTCCCCTGTATCTTCTCGCATCTCAGGAGGAACCCACTGAAGCCCTAATGCCCTGTATACACTTTCTTCTGTTTCTCCAGCAATTCTTTCATTCGTATTAAGGTCAAATACACCATATTCATTGACTTTCAAGTTCTTTTTTATTGCAAGTTCCCTAATCTTTATATTATGTTGCTTTGAGCCTGTAAAATACTGTACTGCTGCACCAAATGATTCTTTTTGAACAACTCTCAAGTCCACCTGCAGATTCTCATATGTAAAAATAGATGTTTTTGTTTCACCTTTTATGATTACGTTCTTTGCTACATCAAGCGATGAAAATTTATCTATTACAACCTCTGGTTTGTTTGACACAACAAGAATATCAACATCACCAATTGTAGGCTTCATTCTCCTGATGCTACCACAGATCTCTACTTTTTCCACAGGTGCATGCAACTTTAGTTCATCTACAATACTTTCTGCGAGAGGTAGAGCAATACCAATAGAGACCCTTTCTATTCTTTTATTACGCATCTCAGAGAGGCCTCTTATGATTTTCTGCTCTGTTTTTTCTCCAAATCCTGATAAACTCCTAATTTTTCCTTCCTTCGCAGCCTTTTTTAATTTCTCTACTGTTGTTATACCTAATCTTTCATATAGCAGCTTTGCACGCTTTGCCCCGAGTCCCGGAACTCTTTCAATCTCAAGCAGAGATTCAGGCACTTTCTTCTTTAATTCCTCAAGTTTATTGATATGGCCTGTATGAAGATATTGAACGATTTTTCCAGCAATACTTTTACCTATGCCTTTTACAGAAGTTAGTTGTTCTTTTTCAGCTAGATCTTCAACGGGGAATGGCAAATTCTCAATTGCCTGTGCTGCTTGCTGATATGCTCTTACCCTGAAAGTGTTTTCACCTGCAAGTTCAGAAAGAGCAGCAAGCTCATAAAATTTTTGTGCGACTTCTTTGTTTCTCATTTTAAAGAATAAGCATTGCGTCACCAAAACTGTAAAACCTGTAATGTTTTTTTATCGCAATGCCATACGCTTTTAAAATAAAGTCTCTATCGGCAAATGCAGAAATAAGCATAAGAAGTGTTGTGCGTGGAAAATGAAAATTTGTAATTATGCTATCCACGATCTTGAAAGGGTACCCTGGTTTTATAAAAAGCACTGTTTCACCATGCATCGGTTTTAAAACACCATCAAAAGCTGATGCTGTCTCTAATGCACGCACTACTGTTGTGCCGCAAGCAAATAGCTTTCTTCCTGATGCTCTTGCCTGGTTTATAATATATGCAGCTTCTTCTGGTATAAAAAATTCTTCTTTATGCATCCTATGTTTCTCTATAAATTCTTCCTTTACCGGTTTAAACGTGCCTAAACCTACATGCAAGGTAATATAAGCTATTTTCGCACCCTTTTTTCTTATTTGTGTAAGCAGCTCATCTGTAAAATGCAGCCCTGCCGTAGGTGCTGCAACTGCTCCGTCTTCTCTCGCAAAGACAGTTTGATATTCATCCGACCTTGCTATTTTTCCTTTTATATATGGTGGAAGCGGTACATTTCCCACACTATTCAGAATCTCATCCATTGATAAGTGACCTGTAACAAAACGTACAATGTCCTCTCCATTTGTACATTTGTCCAATACTTCAACGTACATATCTTTGTTAAGTAAGATCTTATCTCCCCTATGTGTCCTTCTATTAGGACTCACTAAGGCTCTCCATTTGTATCTGCCTAGGTAATTCAAAAGGAATATCTCTCTTTTTCCTTTTGTCTCTTTTTTTGTCCCTTTTATTCTTGCACGTATCACTTTCGTGTTATTTAAAATAAGCACATCACCTTGATTAAAGTAATCAACAATTTCATAGAAACGTTTGTGTTGAATTGTTCGGGCTTTCCTATTCAGTACCATAAGCCGAGCATACTCTCTCGGATAAATGGGATGCTGCGCGATAAGTTCCTTTGGCAGTTGATAATCAAATTCATCAAGCTTCGTCATTTTCCAACAGATCCAATAAGAAGAATAATCTTTTCCTTTACTATCGGTAAAGTCTTTGCACCGATGATATAAAACTTTGATGTTTCTACCTGCTTGATAAATGCATTTTCTGTAAAGTGGAAGTAACCATAAGCAGATAAAATTAACTGCATAATAATAAAAATAATAATAAATGCGATACTGAATTTAAAGATTGCGCCTAACAGTGAATCAATCCATTTTAGTAATGGGCTCACTCTCACTGCTTTTTTAACTAATATGCCTATAATTCTTGCAATGATAAGTACGACAAAGAATATAATGATGAATGCAATCCCTATTACAATCCCTATTGAAATGCGATTCGCGAGAAACTGCTGAACAGTAAGCCCTTGAGGGATTGTCCCTTTCAAAAAGAACTTTTGCAGAAACAGAGGAAAGTGCAAGGCTTGGACTCCCTTTAAAATTGTAGCAGAATTAGCAGGCAAACTGCTTATGTTTGGGGGAAGCTTTATCCATAAAAGCGCTTTATTGTAAAAATACTCAGTTATATGGAATTGTTTGCCGAGATAAAGAGAAAATGCATAAGCCTTGGCTTTTGCAATAAACCACCCTGCTACAAGCCCTATAATATCGAAAATAGCTATAATTACACCGCTTTTTACTCCTCTTATTATCTCTATAAGAAGAATAATAACGATTATTGTATCTACGTAGTTAATGTTATTCATAAATCAAATTTTACACTGAAAAAAAAGTTTTTCAAGGCTTTATACTAATATTAATCGATGTAAAATAATACTTGAATTTTTCTACATTTCCCTTAAAACCTTCTATAGAAAGATATATACCGGTTTTACTATTTCTTCTCTCTATTACTTCAGTCTCTCTGTAAGCCATTGCAACTACTTCTGGTTTTGCATAAGGAATGAGTAATGTGCGTTTCACAAAGAGCAAGGAAAGTTCTTTTCTGAGTTTTTCTTTTAATTCATCTAACCCTTTACCACTAAGTGCAGAAATAAAGACAGCTTCTTTGAATAAGCTTCTGTACCGCAAAAGTTCTTCATAGGGAATTTTATCAATTTTGTTAAAAACAAGTACTCTAGGAATGTTCGCTGCTTTCAATTTATTCAACGTTATCAATACAGAGTCGATCTTCTCTCTAAAATCCGGTATAGATATATCCACTAAGTGGACAATAATCCATGCATCCAGAATTTCTTCCAGGGTAGAATGAAAAGCATATATTAAAGTCGGGGGAAGATCTCTTATAAATCCGATTGTATCTACAAATAATACTTTTGTTTCATCGCTTATGTTACCTTCTCTTACCAACGTATCCAGCGTGGAGAAGAGCATATTTTCCGTGTATGCATTAGAATAAGTTAATTGATTTAAAAGAGTAGATTTACCAGAATTTGTATAGCCTACAATTGCAATGATTGGGATGTTGCTTTTTCTCCTCCTCTTCCTTCTCAATGCTCTCTGCAATGCAATAGAATGAAGCTTTTTCTCCAATATTTTAATTCTCTTTTCAATGTATCGCCTTTTTACCTCTGTCATCTTCTCTCCTGGACCCTTTAACCCCACCTCGGAGCCTACCTGCTGGTCAAGATAGGCTTTACTGTGAACAATATCTGGTAGATGCATCTTTAGTTCAGAAAGCTCTATTTGCAGTTTTCCTTCCCTTGTTTTCGCGCGCATTGCAAAGATCATAAGTATCAGATGAGGTCTATCTATACAAGGTACTCCAATCTCTTCAGAGATATTCTTAAGCTGCAGATATGTAAGCCTTGCATTAATAAAAACATACTTTGGGTTGACCAATTTTACAACTTGCTTGATTTCATTTAATTTCCCTTTGCCAATAAAAAATGCATAATTTGGCTTATCTATTATCTGCGTAGTTTCTGCTACAACTTCTATATCTAAAGTTTTCACAAGGGTCTTAAACTCTTCAAATGAATCTGTAGATATTTCTCTCCTATTTGAGTTTATAACTTCTATTAATATAGCCTTGTCTGCTTCTTTCAATTTGCTTTTCGCTCCGGGAACAATATATGAGTAATAATCATATTTGAAATTGACAAAAGGACGGATCCCCACACTGCTGTCCAAAAAGAAGCAATAGAAAATCCAGGTACAAGTGTCGCAACAGTTTCAAGTACTATACCGTTGACAACAAAAAAGAAGATGCCCAATGTAAGTACACTTATAGGAAGAGATATAATGATAAAGAAGGGCTTCAATGTAGCATTCACTATACCTAATACAACTCCTGCAAGTAAGATACTCACAAAGTCTCTAAAATGTATACCAGGTACAATTTTGCTCACAACAAAGAATGAAATAGCATTGATAATCCAGGAAGCAACAATCCTACTTTTCATATGTGCCTTTTCCTAACATAATTTTTTTATGGAGTGTTTCAAAATAAGCTTTTGCAAAACGGTGAGATTCATCCCTCACGCGCTGTAGAAGTTTTAATTCCTCTGACTCTTTTGAAAGTCTTATCGGCTGATCTTTATTTTCTACAAAGATCAGTTCCTCCTTTTTTGCAAGCGAAGCAACAGTTATATTCAACTCTAGCAATTTTTTAATTTTTATTGCGGCATCAAGCTGTCCTCTTCCACCGTCAATGAGAATCACATCCGGCATGTTCTGCGAAAAATCTTCTCCTTCCCTGAATCTTCTAAATAATACTTCTTTTAGCATCGCATAATCATTTGGCCCTTTTGTATATTTTATCCGAAATTTTCTGTATTCTTTCTTGTCAGGTTTGCCTTTTATAAATACAACCATAGAACCCACTGCATCTATACCAGAAACATTAGAGATATCATAACCCTCAATGCGTACAGGCAACCTATCCATATGAAAGAGGCTTTTCAAGTTCTCGAGTACTTTTTTCTCTTTTAATGCTTTATGCTTTTCTATGTAATTATTAAGATGTATAAATGCATTTTCTTGAGCTATAGATAAAATACCTTTTTGTAATTTCCCACGAGGAGTAGCAATGTGCACTTTCAACCCTTTTCTCTTCTCTATAAATGCCTCTAATAACTTTTTGTCTGGAAGAGCTATCTCTGTATATATTTTGATACTATTAACATGGAAGGGATGCATAAGTAAGAACTCTTGTAAAATTTCTCCTTTCTTTTTTTCGCAGGGTATATTTAGTATAAAAGGATAAGAATAAATAACTCTGCCATTCCTCACACTCATTTTTGTAATGCATGCCAGAGTATTCTGCCGCGATAAAGCAAAAACATCAAAGGATACATTTCTATTGGCAATGACTCTCTGCTTTTCCAAAATAGATAAGATACCTTTCAGTTCGTCTCTGTATATGATAGCTTTTTCAAACTCAGAATTATTTTTTGCCCTTTCCATATCTCTTTTTAATGATTCAACAATTTTAGTTCCTTCACCTCTTAAAAAAAGCTTTAATGATTCAACAATTTTATTGTATTCTTTAGCCGAAATCTTGTGCGCACACGGTGCAGAACACAATCCCATATGGTACAATAAACAGGGGGTAATTTTTTTGTCTTCCCTTATTTTTATATTGCATGTCCTTACAGGGAAAATTTTTCTTATTGTTTTAATGCTGAGGTCAATGGCTCTCCCATGTGGGAAAGGCCCGAAGTACTCTCCATTCTTGCCCCTCATCCTGTACACTTTTAAAAGCTTTGGGTATTTTTCATTTGTTATCTTTATGTAAGGATAGTTTTCATCATCAACGAGTCTTATATTGAATGGAGGTTTATATTTTTTGATAAGATTGCTCTCCAGCAAGAGTGCTTCAACATCTGACTTTGCAACAATAAAATCTATAGACCTTATCCTTTTTACCAATGCAACTACTTTAGGAAGAGAGGGATGCAAGTATGATTGGACTCTATTTCTCAAAACGTTTGCTTTACCAATATAAAGAATATCTTCCTTACTGTCCTTCATAATGTACACACCAGGACAGGAAGGAAGATATTTTATTTCGCCTGGAAACAAAAGACTACTTTGCATAATCTATATAGCGCGTTTCCCTCACAACTGTTACTTTTATGATGCCTGGATAAACAACCTTTTCTTCTATTTGCTTTGCTACATCATGGGATATTTTCAGTGCATTTTCTTCACCTACTTCTCCAGGATTTACCATTATTCTTACCTCTCTGCCAGCTTGTACAACATAAGCTTTTATCACTCCCTCAACTGACATAGCAATCTTTTCGATATCCTCCAGTCTCTTTATATAAAGCTCAAGATCCTCTCTTCTTGCACCTGGTCTTGTTGCTGAAACTGTATCTGCTACCTGGATGATAACATCCAATACTGTCTCGGGCTTTACTTCATTGTGATGAGCAGCTACTGCATGTACTACTAACGGGTTCTCATTGTATTGCTTAAGCAAATCTGCCCCAATTAATGCATGAGGACCTTCTATTTCACTCGCCATTACTTTTCCTATATCGTGCAATAAGCCTGCTCTTCTTGCAAGTACAGGATTCTCTCCCATTTCAGAGGCAAGTGTCCCTGCAATCGTTGCTACTTCTATAGAGTGCTTCAAGAGATTTTGCCCATAACTTGTTCTGAATTTCATCCTTCCTATAAGTTTCCTTATTTCAACTGGAACGTTATGTACAGAGAGAGATACTAAAGCATCCTCTGCCTCTTTCAATATAACCTGGTCTACTTCTTTTTCTGCTTCCTGGACAAACTCCTCTATTCTTGCAGGGTGTATCCTCCCATCAATGATGAGGTGCTCTAAAGCACGTTTTGCTACTTCTCGCCTTATGGGATTGAAGCAGGAAAGTGTCACTGCCTCTGGTGTATCATCTACAAGTATATCTACTCCTGTCAGGGTTTCAAATGTTCTTATGTTTCTTCCCTCTCTTCCTATGATCCTTCCTTTTAAATCATCGGATGGAAGCGGGACAACAGAAACAGTTGTTTCTGAAACATAATCTGCAGCACACCTCTCCATAGCTTCAGATAACATTTCTCTGGACTTTCTATCCACAGCCACACTAAGAGCTTTTTCTTTCTCGCTGAGTTTCTTCGCATATTCATGTTCAAGTTCCTTCTCTACCCTATCTAGAATAATTTGTCTTGCCTGCTCTTTAGATAGATTTGAGATGCGGGAAAGTTCCTCTCCTATTTGCTGATATTTTTTCTCTGTTTCTTGCTGGAATTTGTAAAGTTCCTTTTCTTTACGCGTAAGTTCTCTTTCTTTTCTTTCTGTAATTGTAAAACGTCTATCCGCCAGTTCTTCTTTCTTAAGAAGCCTTGACTCTATTTCCTGCAATTCCTTTTGCTTTAATTTAAACTTATTTTCAAGTTCTGCTTGCCTCTTTTCAAATTCCTCTTTTAACTGTATTTTTTGTTCTCTTCGTTCAGTCTGAATCTCACGTTCTACATCTTCTTTTTTTCTTTTCTCATACTCGTCAATAGTTCCGATCCGTGTTTTATATATATATGTTCCAAAAAGGTATCCCAAAAACACACCGAGAGCAAGCATTAATAAAGTAATGATAAGGTAAACAACGTATGGTATCTCTCCCTTTAACAAAATCCTCACCTCCTATTTTTTCTGCATCATGGTAAGGACTCTCTGAACAATATATGGATGGTAACCTCTACCAATTAGATATACCCTCAATTTATTTAATGGTCTCTTAGAGGAAATAGACAAAGCATTTTTCTCTTCTTTATCCTCATCGTATAATTCATCAAGAATATTCTTATAAAACTCTCTCTTTATGCCTCTCCTTAGAAGTTCTTGCTCTACTTTGAAATAGCCATATTTCTTTACGATAGCATATTTTCTTATAATATTTTCCACATATTGTTTATCAGAAAGTAATCCTTCCTTTTTTAATTTTTCAATAACACTCCCAACGGAATCTCCATCAAACTTTTTATTTAATTTCTTCCGTAATTCATATTCAGAGTAATCTCTGAATGAAAGTAAGTATAAAGCATAGTTAAATACCGACTGCTCATTTTTCTGCATTCTCTTCGTTCTTTGGTAAGAACTTATCCTTTACCTCTTTCTCAATTTTATCTAGCAACTCTTGATGCTCCTTTACAAATTGTATTGCATTATCTCTGCCCTGTCCAAGCTTTACTTCACCATAGGAGTAAAAAGAGCCAGCTTTTTTGACAATATTGGCACTCGTCGCAAGATCGAATAAATCTCTAATCCTGGATACTCCTTTTCCAAAGATTAAGTCGACAATAACTGATTTGTATGGTGGAGCCACCTTGTTTTTCACTACCTTTATCTTTAATCGGTTCCCATACAGTACACCTTTATCCTTTAGCCCCTCTACTCTCCTTATATCCAGCCTTACTGACGAATAGAATTTCAATGCTCTACCACCTGGGGTAACTTCCGGATTACCAAAAACGAGTCCGATTTTTTCCCTCAGCTGATTAATAAATACTGCGCAAGTCTTTGATTTGCTAATCGAGCCTGTAAGTTTGCGTAGAGCTTGAGACATCAAACGTGCCTGGAGTCCCATAAAAGAATCTCCCATATTTCCCTCAAGCTCTGACTTAGGCACAAGTGCTGCAACAGAATCCAACACACAAATGTCTATTGCGCTAGACTTCACAAACATATCTATAATCTCAAGTGCCTGTTCTGCATAATCTGGCTGTGATACAATTAAGTTGTCTACATCAACACCCAAACTTGCTGCATACTCTGGTGAAAAAGCATGTTCTACATCTACGAAGAGTGCCTTCCCACCATTTTTTTGTGCAGATGCTATTGCCCCAAGTGCAAGAGTTGTTTTCCCAGTACCTTCTGGTCCGAAAATCTCAACGATTCTACCTCGTGGTAAGCCCCCAACTCCCAGTGCAATATCAAGAGAGAAAATCCCGGTAGAAATAGTATCCATGGAAAGATCTACCTTTTTATCCCCTAAACGCATTACAGAGCCTTTTCCAAACCGCTTCTCAGCTTGTGTCATAGCAAGCTTTAGAGCATTTTCTTTATTCATTTTTTCCTTTTCTAATTTTTCTTTATTTCCTGCCATACTATTACCTCGCTTTTTTTTGACGATTCATTCCTCATATTATAACCTGTTTCCTATTTAAAATCAAACTTGAATATTGATTTGTAAATCGGCCCTAATTTTGTGAGTTCACTTTTAATTATTTCAATACCCAGGGCATAAGCTTTGATAGAACAAAAATCGTCACTCAATTTTTCAAGGTTCATATACCCAAATTTCACTCTTCCTATTGTGATGTGTGGAATGTAACTTTTCTCTCTCTTAAAACCGATGTGATTCATTTCCTCATCTATTTTTTTCATAACCTCTTGAATTTTATCTGCCCCTTTATTTATCCCGATAAATATCACCCTTGAGGACTTTTTCGTAGGAAAGCCAGATATGTGAGCTATGGAAAAATCAAACTTTTTTTCTTCACTGCATACTTTTTCAACACTTTCTTTTGTCAATTGCAGCGTTTGTGTATCTACTTCTCCTAAAAACTTAAGTGTCAGATGAAGATTCTCTTTCCTCACCCATTTTACACCTGTAACCCTTTTCTTAATTTTATTTTCTACCTCAAATAGCCCATCCTGAATAGGTAAAGTTTCTAATGCAATAAAAAGCCTCATAATAATCCCCCTCTTAATATATGTGTTTCAGCTTGTCTCACCGTTATGTTATATATATTCCCTACCTTTACATTATTTTTTACAAAAACGATATTGTCAATATCAGGCGCATCATAAATAGTCCTTCCAACAAATACATCCTTACTCTCGTCATAATAATCTACCATTACAGGTATACTTTTGCCTATAAACTGCTTGTTTCTTCGAAGAGATATTTCTTCCTGGATAGACTCTATAATTTCTTTCCTTTTAATTTTAGTTTCATTGTCTACTTGATTATCCATTGAATAACTTGCAGTACCTTTTTCTCTAAAATATGGAAATACACCAAGATGGTCAAATTTTGCATTTTTTACAAATTCTTTGAGCTCATTAAATTCTTTCTCGCCCTCGCCAGGAAAGCCTGTTATTATAGTAGTCCTTATTGCTATACGAAGTTTCTTCAGAATCTCTATAATTCTTTTAATATCTTTCCTTTCACCTAAACGATTCATACTTTTTAATATCTTATTGTTTATATGCTGAATAGGTACATCAATATATGGCACAACTTTTTTGCTCTCCGCAATGTAGAATGCAAGATCTCTGGTAACTTCATTAGGATATGTATAAAGTATTCTTATCCATTCAATGCCGTTGATCTTCTCTAGTGCTTCGAGTAAGGGTATTAGCATAGATTTTCCATAGATATCTTCTCCATAAGCTGTTGTATCCTGTGCTACAACAATGATTTCTTTTACTCCGTTTTTTGCAAGTCCCTCTGCTTCATTAACGATAGATTCTTTCTTCAGACTATGCAGATTGCCTTTAATAAATGGTATCAAACAAAAAGTGCATCTATGATTACAACCATCAGCTATCTTAAGGTATGCATAATGAGGCAAAGTGATAGTAAGTCTTGGAGGTAAGGTAGTTTCAAAATGTTTTGAAATAAACACTTCCTTTTTGGATGATTTTAATACATTAACAATATGATTGATATCATTTGTCCCAGTTATTGCATCTATCTCAGGAAATTTTTTCATTAGTCTTTTTCCTACAAGAGAAGGATAGCAACCAGAAACAATAATTTTTCTTATTTTGCCTTTTTTCTTTTCCTCTATAAACTCTCTTATTACTTTGTCTGATTCATCTCTTGCAGATTGAAGGAATGCACAGGTGTTGATAATAATAGTTTGTGCTTCATTCGCATTGAACGTAACAGCGATTCTACTTTCCAGCAGTTTGCCTAAAATTCTTTCGCTGTCCACAATATTTTTGGGGCAGCCAAGGCTAATAATACTAACCGGTTCAAATATTGTCACGGTTTGTATGTAACCTCTACTACATCATTATCTTTACTTACTCTCCCTATATCTTTGCCATTTTTTGTTACATAAATATGAGTTGCGTTTCCAAAACGGATTTTTATGTATTCCTTCCCTTTGAATTCTTTTTTTTCGCCTTTGTTTATGAATAACTGCTCGTATTTCCCATCTATTGTCACGCCCATCCAACATCGTGCATCTGCACTTATCACTATATCTATACCTTTAGTCTTTTCTATTTGTTTTGGCTCGGTTGTAACGGGAGGTGTTTCTACAGGTTGATTTTTTGCAGGGACAGTTACTGCTGTATTACTATTGGGTACTTGCTTAAGCGTACTTTTCTTCAAGTTTACAAATATTACAGCAATGATTATTGCCAATACAATAGTAACAATTAATAATACAACTGCATAATTTTTATTTTTTTTGCGAGAGAGAATTTTTTCCTCCTCATTATGTGCTTTAAACAATTCCTTATATGCATTAGAGAGTTGATCAGGACCTATCCCAAGGAATGTTGCATATTTCTTTATATAAGCATTTACAAAGCCATCATATCCATTATCAAAGTCGTTAGATTCTATTTTTCTAAGATAGTATTCACGAATGAGCGTTTGGTTTGCAACATCCTGAATGGATAAATCTTTCTTTTCTCTTGCTTCACGTAATGTTTTTCCTATATCAATCACTTTCACAATCCTTTAAGAGGGTGAAAATTATTCAAATACTTCTGGCAAAACCTCCTCTACGTTATCAACGAGCTTAAATACAAGTTTTTCCTTCACTTCTTTTGGAATCTTTTTTAAATCATTTTTGTTCTGCTTCGGTAAAATAATTTTTTTGATACCTGCACGGTACGCACCCAATACTTTTTCTTTCACACCCCCGATGGGTAATACTCTACCCCGTAGTGTAATTTCACCAGTCATTGCCACATCATTATTTATAGGTTTTTCTTTTGCTATGGATACGAGAGCAACAAGAATAGCAACGCCTGCAGAAGGTCCTTCTTTTGGTACTGCTCCCTCCGGTACATGTATATGCACGTCATATTTAGGATAGAAGTCCTTAGGAACACCCAATTCTTTTGCATGTGACCTTACATAGCTCAGGGCTGCACGGGCACTTTCTTTCATTACATCACCAAGCTGTCCTGTAAGGATCAAATTTCCCTTACCTGGCATCTTTGTCGCTTCTATATATACGATGTCTCCGCCTGCCTGCGTTACTACCATTCCACAGGCTAATCCTATCTGACTCCTTTTCTCTTTAGCACCCATCAAAAATATAGGCTCTCCTAAATATTTAGTTAAGTTCTTATCAGTAATTTTAACTTTTTTGAAATGCTTTTCTACTTTATTTTTTGCTACTTTTCTCATAATCTTCATCAGAGAACGTTCCAGATTCCTCAACCCAGCTTCTCGTGTATACTCTCTTATAATTTTCAGTATAGCTTTCTTAGAAATCTCTATATCATCTTCCGTGAGGCCATGAAACTTTAACTGCTTTGGTATAATAAAGTCTTTTGCAATATGTATTTTTTCTTCATCAATATAGCCAGGAAGGGACATAATTTCCATTCTATCAAACAATGCGGGAGGAATTGTATCCGTAATATTAGCTGTGGTAATAAAGAGTACTTCAGAAAGATCAAATGGTAATTCTATATAATGATCAGAGAAAGAATTATTCTGCTCAGGGTCCAGAGCTTCGAGAAGCGCAGCAGTAGGATCACCTCTGAAGTCCGCTCCTACTTTATCAATTTCATCCAATAGAAATACAGGATTTTTTACACCTGCTTGCTTTATACCTTGAATAATACGCCCCGGCATTGCACCTACATATGTCCTTCTATGCCCTCTTATCTCGGCTTCATCTCTTATCCCACCCAGAGACATACGAACAAATTTTCTTCCCAGAGCTTCTGCTACGGATTTACCAAGAGAGGTTTTACCTACGCCTGGTGGACCAACAAAGCAAATGATCGGACCTTTTATATTTTTTGTAAGTTGTCTCACCGCAAGGAATTCCAATACTCTCTCTTTAATATCCTCTAAGCCATAATGGTTTTTATCCAGTATTTTTTTTGCTGCTCTAATATCTGTCTTATCCTGTGTACGCTTATTCCAGGGAAGATCCAGCAGCCAATCCAGATAACCCCTTATCACTGCACTTTCTGGGTTTAAAACCGGGATTTTCTTAAGCCTTTCCAGTTGTTCATTGATCTTATTCTTTGCATATTCAGGCAATTTTCTCCCTTTCATTCTCTTTCTGTATTCGCCTATTTCTCCAACTTCTTCTCCTGCTTCTCCCAATTCTTTTTCTATTTCTTTCAATTTCTCCCGCAAGAAGTATTCTTTCTGGCTTTTTTCTATTGTACTCTTTACCTCATCATCAATCTTTTTACTAAGGCTTAAAATCGTTATTTCTCTTTCAAGAATTTGTACTATTCTTCTTAATCTTTCGTCGACACTTTCTGTAGCAAGCAGCTCTTGCTTTTCTGGAATGTTTAAGGAAATATTCGCTGCAACGACATCAGCAAACCGTGATGGTTCTTCTATGTTTGTAAGATTTATCAACAAGTCCTGTGGCAGTTTTTTGTTGAACTCCGTGTATATTGCAAATTTCTCCCTGATAAGGTGCATCAGAGCGTCTTGCTGAATCGTTTTCTCTATTACTACTTCAGGGACAGAAGTTATCTGGACTTTCCAGAAACCTCCAGACTTATCAAATTTGTCTATCCTGACTCGTTCAATCCCTTCTAATAGGACTCTGTATGTACCATCCGGCAATTTTAGGAGCTGCAATAATTCCGCTTTTACTCCTATGTGATATATATCTTTTTCGTCAGGATTCTCTGTAAGTCCATTCTTTTGAGCTGCAACAACTATTATTTTATTTTTGCTGAATGCCTTATCAACTGCAGCAACGGACTTTGGACGTCCAATAAATAGAGGAACCACCATATATGGAAAAATAATAATATTTCTTAAAGGGATAAAAGGTAATTCGTCCATCTTTTCGTACTTATCCATCATGCCTCCTAAGCAGTTTTTTTAAAATAAATTCTCTTTCCATTTCCATCAAGCAGAGTCACATCTGCATTATTACTCAAGAATTCCTTTGTAATAACACATTTCTTCACATTTTTCATTTCCGGTAACAGATACATCAGCCCGATCATATACTGTTCTAATACAGACTTTAAGCCTCTTGCTCCAATGTTTAATTCAAGTGCCTCGTCTGCTATATAACCTAAAGCTGTGTCTTCGAATTCAAGATCTACGTTATCCATTGCAAAAATCTTTTTATACTGTGCTACCAATGAATTTTTGGGTTTGTATAATATTTTGATGAGCTCTTCCCGACTTAACTCCTTAAGCTGGGCAACCACGGGGAATCTCCCCACGAACTCCGGGATCATTCCAAACTTTAACAAGTCATGTGGCATAGGCTTTAGTTTTCTTTTGTCGATGTTAGCAGGAACAGCAAAGCCAATTTTTCTCTTCTTTATCCTCTCTTTTACAATTGAATCAAGACCATCAAATGTACCTCCTCCTATGAACAGTATATTTTTCGTATTGACATGAATGAACTCCTGATAGGGATGTTTTCTTCCACCAGCAGGTGGTACATTTGCAACAGTCCCTTCGACAAGTTTAAGTAGTGCCTGCTGTACACCTTCTCCTGACACATCCCTTGTAATAGAGGGATTATCGCTTTTTCTCGCTATCTTATCAATTTCATCAATATATATAATACCTCTTTCTGCTTTTTCTATATTATAATCTGTAATCTGTAAGAGCTTTTGTATAACACTTTCCACATCTTCTCCTACATATCCAGCTTCTGTAAGAGAAGTAGCATCTGAAATGGAGAAAGGTACACCAATAACTTTTGAGAGTACACGAGCAAATAAAGTTTTTCCTGATCCGGTAGGACCTATCAACAGAATATTACTTTTTTCTACATCAAGGTCATCGCTTTTATTTGCAATTATTCTCTTATAGTGATTATATGCAGCGACAGAAATAATTTTCTTTGCCTCTTCCTGGCCGATAATATACTGGTTAAGATAAGAATAAATTGTTTTCGGTGTAGGTACATCCTTTAAGGATATAAGTGTTCTTTCTTGTTCGCTATCTAAAATAAGTTTATAGGCACGCTTCACACACTCATCACAAATATATACACCGTTTGGTCCTGCAATAAGCTTGTTCACCTCATTATACTTTTTACCGCAAAATGAGCATCTCGGTTCGTCTGTTTCGCTCACTTCTTGCCCTCCCCAATAATATCTTTTGATCTTAAAATGATCTGATCGATAATACCATACGCTTTTGCCTCTTCAGGAGACATATAAAAGTCTCTCTCTGTATCTTTGCGTACCTTTTCAATAGGTTGGCCTGTATGAAATGCAAGTATCTCATTGCCAATATGCTTTATTCTTAATATTTCTTTTGCTTGGATTTCTACATCAGTGGCTTGACCTTGTGCTCCCCCCCAGGGCTGATGAATCATTATTCTAGAATGTGGCAAAGCAAACCGCTTTCCCTTTTCCCCTGCCGTAAGGAGCATTGCAGCAAGAGAGGCTGCTTGTCCCAAACAAATTGTGGAAACAGGAGATTTTATGTATTGCATCGTATCATAAATTGCCATTCCGGGCGTCACTTCCCCCCCGGGACTGTTTATATATAGGTAAATATCCTGTGCGGGATCTTGTGCCTCAAGAAATAGCATTTCTGCTACAATAAGATCAGCTACGTCTCCATTGATAGCACCTGTGAGGAATATAATTCTGTCTTTCAGTAATCGCGAATAGATGTCGTAGCTTCTCTCGCCTCTTCCTGTCTGTTCTATCACAAATGGAACTATTGGCATGTTATCCATCTCCTTTCTCTTTAATTA
Source organism: uncultured Caldisericales bacterium (assembly GCA_964405445.1). Classification (GTDB taxonomy): domain Bacteria; phylum Caldisericota; class Caldisericia; order Caldisericales; family Caldisericaceae; genus CAJXKN01. Next base: position 19,156 of record CAYONU010000009.1, read on the forward strand.
TAGCATTTCCTTTTAATATTGAAACTGCCTTTCTGCGAAGAATTTCATCTTTTATCACTATATGCAGTTTATCATTAAGTGTTATATTCTCATCAGTTAAGCCATTATTCTGAAGAGTTCTGTTAAATTCTTCTTTTATTTCTTCTTCTTTCACAGTTAAGTTATTTTTCCTGATAATATCTCTAATGATAAGCTCCTCTTTTATACTTTCAATAACTGATTTTTTAACTTTTTCTTTAAATTCATCCATTGTTTCACTGTTTTTTTTCAATGTATCTTCGAGTTTTTGGCCTCTTCTTAAGTATTGATCCTTTATCTTCTTCATTCTTTCCTCTGTTTCTTCTCTGACAAGTTTCTCCGGTAGTTCCACGTCAAGTTTCTCGGCAAGCGTTTCTAATGCTAACATTCCTTTTTCTTCCTCCTCCTGCATATGGTTGTTATCCTCTATTTCTTTTCTGATTTTCTCTTTAAGTGTTTCAAGATCTTCATAACCTGCTTCTTTTGCAAGATCATCATTAATAGGTAAGACTTTCTTCTCTTTTACATTCAGTACATTTATCACAATTCTTTTACCTTTGAAATCTACTGTGAATTGATCTCCCTTTTTCTTCCCGATGATTTTCTTGCCAAAGTCTCCAACAAATTTATCCTTACCTACTTCGATAACGTTATTTTTATGCTGTTTCTCATTACCCTCAATATGCCAATCAATTGATATAATGTCACCGTCTTTTACAGCTCGTTCTACAGGAGATACTTCTGTAAAAGAGTCCTGGAGTTCTTTCAATTTACTTTGAACACCTTTTTCTACATCAGGCTCAGTATGAGATACCTCTATTTTTTCCGAAAGATCCACATTTACTTCCGGAAGAAATTCCACGGTATATGTAGAAACAAGTTTATCCTTGTCAATTTTTCCAACCTTTACATCCGGTTGTACAATTGGGTCTATTGATTCTTTTTTCAAGAATTCCTTAAGATTTCTCTCAAGCAAAGTATTTACTGTCTCTTCTATGATGCGTGCTTCTCCAATGAATGCCGCTCCCGTTTCATAGGGTGCCCTACCTTTTCTGAATCCTGGAACTGCTACTTTCTGCACTAATTTCCTGTATATTTCCTTTTTTGTTTCCTCAATCTCTTCTTTGTCATTTATCGTTTCGAAAACAACTTTGGCCTTTGTCTTTTCTTTTATTGTATATTTCATCTTTGCTCCTTTCAAAATTTATAAAAATGGTGCGAAGGGCGGGACTTGAACCCGCATGAGTTTCCTCACTGGATCCTAAGTCCAGCGCGTCTCCCAATTCCGCCACCCTCGCAGTTCTCATTATCATTCAGCTCAAAAAACAGACTAATAAAAAATGGTGGGTCCTGCGGGACTCGAACCCGCAACCTACGGATTAAGAGTCCGTTGCTCTACCAATTGAGCCAAGGACCCACTTTCTTAACTGGCGCGCCTAGCAGGATTCGAACCCGCAACCAGCGGATCCGAGGTCCGCTGCTCTATCCAGTTGAGCTATAGGCGCTCCACTGGTGCGCCCAACAGGATTCGAACCTGCGACCTGCGGATTAGGAATCCACCGCTCTATCCTGCTGAGCTATGGGCGCCCTCATAGCGTAAATTGCACTATACTTATGAATCTCCATATTCTTAACATTGTTAACTTGTAGCAACCTATATAGCAGTTGTATTATACACATTAATCAAAAAACGTCAACTAGTTTATCAAAAACAAATATGGGGTGGGTAAGGAGATTCGAACTCCCAACATCCGGATCCACAGTCCGGTACTCTAACCAGTTGAGCTATACCCACCATCCTCTGGCGCGCCCAGCCGGATTTGAACCAGCGACCGACGGATTAGAAATCCGTTGCTCTATCCTGCTGAGCTATGGGCGCAACCTGGTCGGGGCGAGAGGATTCGAACCTCCGATCTCATGGTCCCAAACCATGCGCGTTACCAAACTACGCCACACCCCGTCCAAAACATATTTTATAGATAAATGCCAAAAAATCAAGAGTATGCATATTTCCACTACATTACGGATGTTTACCACTCATTCGCACTCTGCCAACTGTATCAACAACGATGTAGAGTTTCGTCCCACTTTTAGGATCAACCAGTGTAATTGTATCAAATGCGCTGGGCTGTCCTCGAAAATGATTGTCAGCTCCACAGAAAAATTTGAGGTAAAAATATTCTTTTCCATTTACCCAACCGTACATTGTAAAAGGACAATGTGCAGTACCAAAGTATACACTGTATTTTAATTTTCTCTTAATAAAATGCGTGCCGTCCGGTGAATCTCCAGGATTATAGGGAATGGGCGGATTATGCAGTGGATCCTTTTGGAATGTCTCAAAAAGGTAAAAGTTTTTGTCCTTCTCCGGAGAAACGCAAAAATACATACATAGATCCTGCTGATATAGAATTGCATCTTCTCGCACCTCCCTCAAATCTTGCACCATTTGCCATGCAACTGCCTGGAGCCTATCTGAAATGATAAGATGTTTAAAGCTTGGGGTAGCGATTGCAGAGAGGATGAGAACAATTGCAATGACCACAATTGTTTCTATAAGGGTGAAACCCTTATGCAGTCTTTGTCGCTTATTCAACAGTATTTCCTCTCTGATCCATATAGAATAAAGTATAACAAACCAACAGATATAATCAAGTGAGGCAACACGAAAACTCAATTGCTTGAATATTTCTGTTGCAAGAGTTTAATATTTAGAAAGAATTTATCGTATTCAAATATTTTAAATCTGCTTATTTTTAAATTCTTCAAATTTTTCCCTGTATTTTTGAGTAATTTCTTCCACGACTTCCTTTTCCTTACCAATTTTTCTTATTTTTTCTGCTTTCTTTATGGAACTATTAATTGCGATTTCTACAATCCGTGGGAAGAATTTTGAAACGAAATAAACAAATTTTCCTTCTGGTATAATTTCATAGAAATTTTTCTTTCCATCCTTTTCTGCAGTCTTCATCGTGTATGAAACGACCCTGTCAGGCGTCGTTACGCCTCCGGATTCGTCCACAAGAAACGTTTCTAAGAGTTTTGTCTCATTTTCTTCCATTAGCTGCTTTGTGAGCGTGTCTATGGGGTAAACAACATAGAAAAAGGCATTTTTATTCTCGTAAGAAAGTCCTTTTGCAAAAGAACGCAAGGCAATTTTTGTAGGGGCATAAGTCGTGTACCCGAACGTATCGACCAGAGCTGCCATTGAAGAAATTAATATAATCTTTATCTTTTTATTTAAACCACGTGAAAAAAGGAAATGAGATAAACGTACAAATCCCAGATAGTTTATATTCAACGATTGCTCGTACTTTTCCAAAGGGAGATCGGCAAGTTTACCGGGTACTGCAATTCCAGCAGTATAAACTATATAGTCCGGGATACCGCCTAAAAACTCAAATGCATTTTCAAGTGATGAATAAAGGGAGTCATCCGTTACGTCCCCCTTGAATGCCTCCAGCTTATTTTTTGAAGAATTAAACTTTTCAAGGTAGTTTTTTGCATTTAACAGTCTATCAGTATTTCTTGATATAATTGCCATGTTATACCCATGCTGCAAAAAGTACTTTGCAAATTCCATGCCTATTCCACTTGAACCCCCTACAACAACTGCACTCTTACTTTTCTTCATTTTCTTCTCCTCTGTTTAAATAAACAACCTGTGTAGGATAAGCAAATTCGATGCCTTCTTTGCCAAATTGATTTACGAGTGCCAAATTTATTTTCTGTTGCACGTTCATATAATGAAGATAATCGCTATCTTCAACGTAGTAAACTGTTTCAAAATCCAGGCTGAAATCGCTAAAATTAATAAAATGGCACCTGTCAAATTCTACTCCTTCAATATCATCTATTATTCCCTTTACTATGTCGGGAATCTTCTTTAATTTTTCGATAGGGGTCTCATAAACCACCCCTATTTTGAACACGACTCTCCTCTTTTTCATCCGCTTGTAATTCTGTATATTTTCTCCCAATAAATTGGTATTGGATACAACTATTTCCTCACCGCTAAGGCTTCTTATTCTCGTTGATTTAATTCCTATAAATTTTACGGTGCCAGCGTAATTTCCGTATGTAATAAAGTCTCCTTCGTCAAAAGGTTTGTCAAGAATGATTACAAAGTAGTTGAACAAATCTTCGAGAATTTTTTGTGCAGCGAGGGCAACAGCAATACCGGTTATGCCAAGTCCGGTAATTAGCGCAGTAACATTCACGCCAAGGTTCCCAAGAATTAAAACAATGCCAAAGGAGTAAACTACTATTTTAAGGATTTTTACAGCACCTTTGAGCGAACGGATTTTTAGTTCGGATTTCCCCTCATTTACAAGTGATTGCTCGAACCAATCCATTAAAATAATCGCCATATAAATAACATAAACTGATACAAGGACTTTTAATGACGAAACTATCAAATAAGCATACTTTACATTCCACAAAAATTTCAGTTGGTAAAGTCCTATGTAAAATGCCCCTATATAAAGAAAGGGCATTGATTTTTTAACAACGAAAACAACGGCGTCGTCTATTTTATTTTTTGTTTTACTTGCGTAAACACTCCATTTTTTAATAAGGATAATTTCTACTAATTTGATAGCGGCTACCAGAATTGTAAATACAACAACCCCCTTTAGTACTTCTTCACCATAATCAAAATTTGGAATTAAATCAAAATTTGGATTCGGAGTGAAAAAAAATAACAGTACAGCAATTGTAGCAAAAAACGCAATCCATCTCGTAAGGTTTTTCTTTTTGTTTTTATTGTTCTCCATTTCTTCTCCTTTAAACTTCTACCCTAAATTGGGAAATTCTTTATCACTCAGTAATAATTATAGTAAGTTCTGAAGGACTTGCAATAAA
>CAYONU010000010.1:0-23216 GCA_964405445.1 uncultured Caldisericales bacterium
CTTTGTTCCTCTACTCAACTTGAGGTTTTGCTATAACTGCAAGCCACATTGCAACGAGTATAAGCGCTGCTCCTATTATGCCTTTTGATGGGAGGGTTTCCTTTAAAAAAATAAATGCCGTTATTCCTGCAAATACAGGTTCAAATGTGAATAGTATTGCTGCACGGTCAGGGTCTAGATGTTTCAAGCCGTAAGTTTCTGCAAGTATCGCAAGATAACCTGCAACACTTCCCAAAAAAGCAAGAGCAACCCATACTGTTTTATCTGTAACTAACAGAGCAAAAACTATTCAAACTATTCTAAGTTGTATATACAACACCAAGCTGATAGGTTCAGTATGCTTAAATGCCTATTAGACTCATAAAATAATGAAACAACAGGATACATTTAACTGCTCTATTAACATATATTATTACTGAGTGATAAAGAATTGCTCAATTTAGGAAAATAATTAACGACATACCGGGTACGAGTGAATATAGCATATGGCTCTGAACTTACCATTGCTAACTACCGATAAATGTAGATCTGTAATATTTCTTGTTTCTCAGAGTGCTGAAATACGGGACTGTAAGGTCTGCTCACTTCATTCACTCGCAGTAACAGATAAGCACCATTTTTCTATTGCAAATTTCAAAATAAGTTTGGATATAAAAATGAAAAGAATTAATTTCTCAGATATAACAAAATGAACTTGCATTATAATTGCTGAACGGTAAAATATATGAGAAACTAATGTAAAGGAGTAATAAAAATATGAAGGTAATTACGTATGGTAATCCAGTGCTCAGGAAAAGGGCACGCAAGATAAAAAATATTGATAAAAAAATTATCATGCTTTCAAGTGAAATGCTAAAAATAATGGAAACAAACAAGCCGCAAGGTATTGGGCTTGCTGCGCCACAGGTAGGTATCTCTATTGCTATGTTTGTGTATAAGCTGGATGATGATCAAGGTATCGTAATAAACCCAGAGATTATTCACAAAAAAGGTAAAGCAACTACAGAAGAGGGATGCCTTTCTATTCCAGGCATATACGGTCCCGTAGAACGCGCAGAAGAAATTACCGTTAGGGGACTGAATATCAAAGGCAAACGTATCGAATGGCATTTATCAGGATTGAAAGCACGTGTATTTCAGCATGAAACTGATCATTTACACGGTATCCTGTTCACTGATTATATAAAGGATATTGATAAACTCGAAGTGGAAGAAGGTTATGAACTACCTAAACAACTGCTTGAAAGGTTTAAAGGGGAATGAAAATTGTATTCTTTGGTTCTTCCTCATTCTCTGTACCGTTCCTTGAAGGACTAAAAAGAAATATCGCACTTGCCATTACCACACCTGATATGCCGCAAAAAAGAGGGAAAAGGATACTTCCCAATCCCATAAAAGCAAAAGCAATAGAAATAGGTTTACCATTCATTGCCATACAAAAGTTTAATGAGGAAATAAAAGAAAAGATTGCATCAATTTCTCCTGATGCATTCATCGTCGTTTCATTCGGCAAAATCATTCCCCAAAGTATTCTATCACTTGTAGAGTATCCGCTTAATCTGCACCCATCCCATTTACCTCTGTACAGAGGGGCAGCACCAATTGAGCGGCAAATTATGGACGGTATCACAAAGAGCGCTGTTTCCATAATACTGATGAACGAAAAACTCGACAGAGGTGACATTCTCCTACAAGTGCCTTTCGACATCTCATTTACCGATACAAAGGAGGATGTAGAAAAAAAAATTATTGATATAGGAATACCTTTATTAAGGAAAGCTCTGCAAATAATAGAAGAAAAAAATTTCAACATTACGCCCCAGCAAGGCAAAGGAAACTACGCAAGGAAAATAACAAAAAGCGATGAACTAATACATTGGAATGAAAAAAACATAAGAATATACAACAAAATAAGAGCACTCTGCCCTGCGCCTACTGCATTCACATTTTTCAGAGGAAAAAGGCTCAAAATCTTCAAAGCAGATGTTTCAAATCTTAATAAAGGACATTTCGGTGAAATTATAGATTTAACAAAGGAAGGCTTTGTCGTAAAATGCGGCAGTAAGAGTATAATTGTTAAAGAAGTACAGCTTGAAGGAAAAAAGCGTATTAAAGCAAAAGATTTTGTAAATGGTACTCACTTGAAATGCGGAGAAAGATTAGGTTCTAACTTATAATGAAGATATTCAATTACGGCGATATCGTAAATAAAAGTACAGTAGCAACAATAGGTATGTTTGACGGCGTACACAGAGGGCATAAATTACTAATTAAAAATACAATAGACTTAGCAAGGAAGAAAAATGCTATTCCGCTCATTTATACCTTTTATAACCATCCAGTAAAAGAAAGAAAGAGAAAATTTATTACTCTTCTTGAAGAAAAGCTCTTCCTTATGGAGAAAATGGGGGTACAATTCATTTATCTTGTAGAGCTGAACGATGATTTTATGCATCTTTCTCCCGAAGTATTTTTTAAAGAGGAAATTGTAAACAGAATACACGCAAAGGGAATTGTTATAGGCAAAGATTTTAGGTTCGGATACAAGAGAAAGGGTAATGTAGCATATATGAAAAAACTTGCAGAGCCACTTGGTATAGAGATATATCCCGTTCCCCTGCTCAAGATAAACGACAAAATTATTTCAAGTTCTCTAATACATAACTTCATTGTAAGCGGTGATATGGAAAATGCAAACAACATTTTAGGATATGCTTTTTTTCTTACAGGCAGTGTCGTAAAAGGTAAAGGGCTGGGAAAATTGTTAGGTTTTCCTACTGCAAATATCCTATATAAGAACGGAAATAAAGTGCTTCCACATAGAGGTACTTATGTTACCATTGCAGAAACCAACGGTGCATTCTTCCAGTCTATTACTAATGTAGGTTTTAATCCTACATTCGAAAACGACAACAAAATAAAAATAGAAATACATTTTATAGGTATGAAAAAAGATCTCTATGGAGCTAATATAAGGCTTTATTTTCTTCAAAAAATAAGAGATGAAAAGAAATTTGCTACGGCAGAGCTCTTAGTTCAACAAATACACAGAGATATAGATAAAGCAAAAATATATTTTCATTTGCATAACTTTAAGAAATATATATAATATAATTTGTCTTTTAACAAGGACTATCGAAGCTCCGACGATTCCCTTTGCTAAAAGCGTATAATAAAATTTAAGGAGGTTTTTATGATTACAAAAGAAAAAAAAGAAGAAGTCATTAGGAAGTTCCAGAGACACGAAGGAGATACTGGTTCTCCCGAAGTACAAATATCACTTCTTACTGAAAGAATTGCTAATCTTACCAGACACTTGCAAACCTTTAAAAAGGATTATGCATCAAGGCGAGGCTTATTTAAAATGGTCGGAGAGCGGAGAAGGCTCTTAAATTATTTAAAAAATGTAGATAAGAAGAGATACAACAAAATTGTTAAAGATCTCAAACTGAGGGTATGATATGATTACTAAGGTAAAAACAGAAGTTGGCGGTAAGCAGATAGAGTTTGAGGTAGGTAGAGTAGCAAAACAAGCGGGTGGTGCAGTGCTTGCTTCTTGCGGAGGCACGGTTATTCTGGCAGCATCCACTATGGGTAAGGAACCTTCAGAGCCAACGGATTTTTTCCCGCTTACCGTTTCTTATTTCGAGAAGATGTATGCAGCAGGCAAAATCCCCGGTGGATTCTTTAAAAGAGAGGGGAGACCAAGTGAAAAAGAAATACTCGGTTCAAGACTGATTGATAGGCCGTTGAGGCCGCTTTTCCCGATACAATTCAGGAGACCTGTTCAGGTTGTCGTATACGTACTCTCTGCCGGGGGAGAAATTTCGCCTGAGATACTTGCAATTAATGCAGCATCTGCAGCATCACTTATTTCGGATGAGCCATTTAACGAAGCAGTAGGAGCTGTTAGAGTTGGTTTCCTTAACGGGAAATTCATAGCTAATCCTACTGAGAAAGAATTAGAAAAAAGCAATCTAAATTTAAGTATTGCAGGAACAAAAGATGCTCTCCTAATGATTGAAGCCGGTGCAAATGAAATCTCAGAGGATCAAATGGTTGACGCAATGGCATTTGCCATCCCAGAGATTGAAAAACTTGCTCTTATTCAAGAGGATTTGAGAAGCAAAGTAGGAAAAGAAAAAGTTGTTGTACCAGAAATTCAAGTAGATGAAACGTTAAAGCAAGAGATTACTCCTCTGTTTCTCTCTAAGATCGAGCTTGCTCTCCAGAACACAGAAAAACTCAAAAGAGAAAGAGCTCTGGACAAAATAAAGGAAGAAATCACAAAAGAGGCAATAGAGCAATATCCAGACAAAGAAGCGGACATCAATTGTATTTTTGATGATCTCCTGAAAAATTATATAAGAAAACGCACGTTAGATGGAACACGTATCGACGGAAGAAAATTTGATGAGATAAGGCCACTAAGCGCAGAGGTAGGTTTACTCAAATACGCTCACGGCAGCGGCTTATTTACAAGAGGACAAACCCAGGTTCTTTCCATTGCAACACTTGGGGCACAAGGTTCGGGACAACTCGTAGAATCACTTGAAGAGGAAGTCACGAAGCGCTACATGCATTACTATAATTTTCCTGCTTTCAGTGTAGGCGAAGTAAAACCGATGAGGGGCCCGAGCAGGAGAGAAATTGGCCACGGGGCACTTGCAGAAAGGGCTCTGGTGCCTGTGCTTCCGTCAGAGGAAGAGTTCCCATATACTGTAAGAGTTGTTTCAGAAGTGCTTGAATCAAACGGTTCGACTTCAATGGCATCTACCTGCGGTTCCACACTTGCACTTATGGATGCGGGAGTGCCCATAAAAAAACCTGTCGCAGGTATTGCAATGGGTTTAATGACGGAAGGTGAAAAATATACCATTCTTACTGATATCCAAGGAGCAGAAGATCATTTAGGCGACATGGATTTTAAAGTGACTGGCACAAAGGACGGTATTACAGCCCTGCAAATGGATATTAAGCTGAAAGGTATCAGTCTTGAAATAATAAGAGAAGCTCTTAAGCGCGCAAAAGAAGCACGATTATTTATATTGGATAAAATGCTCAGCGTGATACCAGCGCCACGCAAGGAAGTTTCTCCATATGCACCAAGAATCTTTACTATGCAGATTAATCCTGATAAAATCGGGATGCTTATAGGTGCAGGAGGCAAAACAATCAAGGGCATTATTGGCGATACGGAATCAGATATCAACATAGAGCCTAACGGTAAGGTATATATCAGTACACCAAACAAGGAAATTGGAGAAGAGATTCGAAATAAGATAAATAATCTACTTATAGAGCCGGAAGTTGGCAAAATATATACCGGGAAGATTGTAGAGATTAGAAACTTTGGTGCATTTGTCCAGATTCTGCCTAATACAGTCGGACTACTCCATGTTTCTCAGCTATCCAATAAATTTGTGAAGGACATAACAAAAGAAGTTCACGTGGGTGAAGAAGTAACTGTAAAAGTAATGCATGTAGATGAAAACGGGAAAGTACAGCTTACACGAAAAGGAATAGGAAAAAATTCCTCTAAAGAAAGAAATGATCAGAAATAAAAAATATTTCTCAATTAACAAAACAGAAAACGGCATAAAATATTTTCTTGAGGAAAATAAATTTTTTCCTTCTGTCCTAATCGGTGTTTTTGTGAAATCCGGCAGCAGGTATGAAAACGAGAAAAAGAGAGGTATAGCCCATTTCATAGAGCATACTGTTTTTAAAGGTACAAAGAAACGCACTGCTTTTCAAATTTCTCATGAGATAGAACGGCTCGGAGGTGAGTTAAATGCATATACATCTTCAGAGTACACACTTTTTTATACAAGGCTTCTAAATAAACATGCCGAAAAGGGATTTGATATTCTATCAGATATCTTAATTAATCCGATTTTTGATGAAGAGCTCTTAGAAAGAGAGAGGAAAGTAATCATAGAGGAAATTCATGAATACTATGATACTCCCCAGGACATCTGCCAGTCAGAAGCGCTGAGCTCTATATGGGACAGTAACCCCATAGCTAATAATCCTTTAGGCAACGAGAAAAATGTAAAAGGTATAAAAAGGACGGATATATTAGAATGGTTTCACAACATTTTTAACAAAGAAAATACTTTTATTTCTGTTATCGGGGATATTAGCAAAGAGAAAACGGATTATCTCATAGAAAAATATTTTTCTTCCTTACCTCAGGGCAGTGCAATAAAAATTCCAAATGATGTTCCCTCTTATTCGTTCCAAAAAAGGACAGTTAAAAAGGACAGTGCGCAGGTTCACATTGCCATTACATTAAAGGGAGAGAAGTCCTTTACTAAAGAAAGTATTCTCCATTCTATATACACAACTATTTTAGGTGGTAATATGTCTTCCAGGCTATTCCAGAAATTGAGAGAGAGATCAGGACTCGTTTATACTGTTTATACATATCCCGTACGCTTTTCCGATACAGGAGGTACAATTATCTATGCCTCTGCTCTTCCGGAAAACGTGACGAGAATAAAGGATACTGTAAACAGAGAGATTGACGATATACGCATCAATGGAGTAACAAAAGAAGAATTTCAAGATGCTAAGGAGTATATCTTAGGAAGTTTAATTCTTGGCCTGGAGAGTAGTAGCGGACGTATGCAGAGGAACGGTACTCAAGGAATGTTTCAGGGAAAGATAAAAAGCATAAATACTTTAATGAAAGAGATAGAATCAGTTTCTTTTGACGAATTTTTAGCATTCGCCAAAGCGCTCTCTTCAAGTAAAAAAGGAGAAGTACTCGTTGGAAACATTGAAATCAAAAGATGAACTCCTCAATGAAATTAGTGAGAGTATAAAGAACTGTACAAAGTGTCCTCTCTTTAAAACGAGGAAAATTCCAGTACCAGGTGAAGGCTCTTTAAATGCAGATATTGTTTTTGTCGGAGAAGGCCCCGGTAGACAAGAAGATTTAACAGGGCATCCATTTGTGGGAGCAGCCGGAAAATTTCTGGATGAATTACTTGCACATATCGGATTGCAAAGAAGCGATGTATTTATTGGAAATGTTGTAAAATGCCGCCCTCCCGGAAACAGAGTCCCACTTCCTACGGAGGTCGAAGCCTGTAAACCGTACCTTATAGCACAGATTGCTATTATACAGCCAAAAGTTATCTGCACGTTAGGTAATACACCTTTAAAAACTTTGGTTGCCCCTGAATTAAACATTGGCAGAGTGCATGGTAGAATTTTTGAAAAAGGTGGTTTTACATTTTTCCCGATGTACCACCCTGCTGCAGCGCTTTACCATAATGCCCTAAGAGATACACTGATGGAAGATTTTAGTAAACTAAGAGACTTGTTAAATAGCGAATAGTAAAAATGTTTGATAGAAGAAAGGATTTATCTATATTAATGCTGTATGTTTATAATAGATAGGGAGGTTTTGTAAATGAGGAAAAAGAGTATTACAGCTATTATTATTATTTTGTTGGTGTTTACCCTGGCTATCTGGGTAGATTACACAGGAATTAATGCATGGAATAAACCCCTGGATAATTTAAATTCCTTCCAGAAATTTGTACGCCCACGGTTCGGCTTGGACCTTAAAGGAGGCGTAAAATTTGTCCTTGAGGCTGAAGATACTAAAGAGGTAAAAGTAACAAAGGATAAGATACAAAGTACTCTAGGTGTCTTGCGAAGAAGAGTAAATAATCTTGGTTTAAGCGAATCTGTAGTTGTTGAAGAAAGAGGTACTCATTGGAAGAGAATGGTAGTAGAACTACCAGGCTGGAAAGATCCGGAGCGTGCTAAAAAGTTGATTGGTGAAACTGCTCTGCTTCAGCTCAAAACTGAAGATGGAAAAGTTGTTCTGACAGGTGCACACATAAAAGATGCAAGGCTTGCATTCAGTCAGGATCCCAAAAGCCTCGGCGAACCTATTATTCAGTTCACGCTGGATAGCACAGGTGCAAAAACATTTGCCGATGTTACATCAAAAAATATTGGAAAGAAAATTGCAATTTATCTGGATAATAAGCTTTTAATGAATCCTGTAGTGCGCAATGCCATAACGAATGGTGAAGGTATCATTGAGGGAGGTTTTACCAAAGAAGAAGCTGCAGACGATGCTGCACTTTTGAGAAGTGGCTCATTACCGGTAAAGCTTAATTTTATTAGTGAAGAAGTAGTGGGGCCAACACTCGGCAGCCATTCAGTGCATATGGCCTTGATTGCATTGCTCCTTGCAATACTTCTTATTTTCCTTTATATGATCTTATTCTATCGTTATTTAGGTGTCCTTGCCTCCATTGCACTGATTATCTACCTGGCACTCGAAATAATGTTTCTTTTCCTGCTGCACGCAACTCTATCCCTTCCTGCCATCGGAGGCGCAATACTCTCACTTGGTATGGCAGTAGATATTAATGTCATTGTGTTTGAAAGAATGAAAGAAGAATTGAAAATAGGAAAATCAACACGCTCCATTATTTCTGCAGGTTTCGCAAAGGCATTCAGGACTGTATTCGATTCAAACCTTACGGTGCTTGTCGGTGCAATTGTGCTTTTCTACTTTGGCACAGGAGTCATAAAAGGATTTTCTATTACTGTTTCCATCGGCATTCTGGTAGGCTTCTTCAGCGGAGTTGTCGTTACACATATTCTTGTGGATTTGCTACTTCCTGAGTCAGCTTCACATAGACCGCAGCTGTTTGGGATATAAGGAGGTAAACGATGAGTTTTAGAGATAAAATAGCACACTGGAATATTGTAAAGCATACAAAATTGTGGTTCACAGTTTCTATTGTCATTATTCTAATTGGCATTGGAGCAATGATATACAACCAGGCAAAAACCGGTTATCCTTTAAACTTTGGCATTGATTTTAGGGGAGGTACAGTTATCAGTGTTACTTGTGAGAAGGCCCCTGATATAAGTGCTGTACGAAAGATTTTAGCTTCTGAGGGTTATAAAAATGCAATTGTTCAGCAGTCACCAGGAAATAAAATTTCTATTAAAGTTAATGCTGAAGCTGTAAACCCAGATACAGTAAATAAGATTATCAATGAGATATCAACAAAAGTATCCAAAGTGGATAAGAACAAGACAGGCATTACATCGATCGCACCTGTAATAGGAAAAGACCTTGAAAAAAGCGGTCTTATTTCACTTATCCTTGCACTACTCTTCATACTTCTATACATTACAATGCGGTTTACGTTTAAGTTTGCTCTTGCCACTATCCTTGCTCTACTCCATGATATGCTCGTTACACTTGGTATGCTTGCACTTCTCAGAATAGAACTCAATGCTCCATTTATCGGTGCATTCCTTACCATTATGACATACTCTGTAGAGGATAGCGTTGTTGTAATGGATAGAATACGAGAGAATTTAAAATTCAGGACAAAAGAAACATTCCCTGTACTTGTTAATAGAAGTATTACCGAAGTGTGGGTACGTTCTATGAATACATCCATTACAACGTTTTTTGCATCTTTCTCCCTTGTTGTTTTCGGCGGGCCTACGCTACGTGACTTCTCAATGACTTTAATGTTTGGCTTGCTTTCAGGAACGTATTCCTCAATCTATATCGCTTCCCCTCTACTTGTCCTGTGGAACAAAGAAAAAGAAAAAGTAAAAGTTACAAAGAAACAAATGATTTCTGTAGAGCATGTACCTCAACCTAATGCAAATATCAATGAGCCTGTTACAAGTCAAAATTCATCTACAAAGAAGCTTTCAGTAAAAAAGCCTTCAAAGAAAAAGAAGAGATCTAAGAAGAAGAAAAAACGATAATAGGAGGTAAACGATGGATTTAAAAAAGTATGTAAGGAGCATTCCGGATTTCCCACAGAAAGGGATTTTATTCAGAGACATTACGCCTCTGCTTGCTGATAGCAAAGCATTTAATTACACAATCGAACAAATTGCGGACTTTTTTAAAGATAGAGATATCGATAAAGTAGCAGGCATCGAAGCAAGGGGATTCATTATAGGAGCACCTGTTGCCGCACAGCTTGGCGTAGGCTTTATTCCAATAAGAAAGCCCGGAAAGCTCCCCTTTGAAATAGTAAGGAAAGAATACCAGTTAGAGTATGGTATGTCTATACTTGAGATGCATAAAGATGCTATAAAAAAAGGAGAAAGGGTATTGATGATTGATGATTTGCTTGCCACAGGAGGAACAGCATCTGCAGCAAGTAAGCTTGTGGAAAGTGTTGGCGGTATAATTATCGGATGGGGCTTCGTCATCATATTAAAAGATTTAAAAGGAGAGAAGAAGTTAAAGAAATATCCTGTATTTTCTCTGATAAACTTCGACTAATTTGACTGAGAGATTACTCTATGAACGATTGATAAAAGAAATCTCCTCCTATCTTACTGACGAGGAGATTTCTTTAGTAAAAAAGGCTTACGAATTTGCAAAGAAGGCTCATAGCAACCAGAAACGTGAATCCGGCGAGAATTATATTATTCATCCCTTAAGTGTCGCACTTATTCTTGCTAATATGCGTCCTGATGCTGAAAGTTATGCTGCAGCTCTTTTACACGATGTTGTAGAAGATACTCCTATTACTTTAGATAAAATTAAACAAGAATTTGGGGAAAGCGTTGCGATTCTCGTAAATGGCGTTACAAAGCTAAAAGGAATAAATTACTTCTCCAGTGAGGATGCAAAACTTGAAAATTTAAGAAAAATGTTCCTTTCAATGGCTTCCGATGTAAGAGTTGTACTGATAAAGCTGGCAGATCGTTTGCATAATATGAGGACACTTCTCTTTCTCACTCCCGACAAACAAAAAAGAATAGCAAAAGAAACAATGGATATCTACGTGCCACTCGCACATCGGTTGGGCATTTACACAGTAAAATGGGAACTTGAGGACCTGAGTTTCCGTTATCTCGATCCTGACAGTTATTATACCCTTGCAAAGAGAGTTGCACACAAAAGGAGCGAAAGAGAAAAGTTTGTCAATGACATTATAGAAGAACTTAGAGCTCTAATGAAAGAGCAAAAAATAAAAGCAGAAATCTCTGGCAGGCCAAAGAATCTTTATAGTATATATAGAAAGATGAAGCGGGATAAGAAAGGTTTTGACGAAATTTATGACCTTACTGCAGTAAGAATCATTGTGCTCACTATTCCTGAATGTTACCAAGTATTAGGGATTCTTCACAGTGAGTATAAACCTATCCCTGGCAGAGTAAAAGATTACATTGCAATGCCAAAACCAAATGGCTACCGCTCCCTTCACACTACGGTAATTACAAAATCCGGTGAGCCACTTGAAATCCAAATCAGGACGAGAGAAATGCACAAGCATGATGAAATAGGTATAGCCGCACATTGGAAGTATAAGGAAGGCGTAAAACTGGATAAGAGTTACGAAAGTAAGCTCACTTGGCTCAGGCAGATCATCGATTGGCAAAAAGAAGTACATTCTACGAAAGAATTCGTAGAAAGAGTAAGAGGGGACTTATTCAGCGAAGAAGTGCTTGTTTTTACCCCAAAGGGAGATGTAATTGATCTGCCGATAGGTGCCACTCCTATTGATTTTGCATATAAAATACATACTGACATAGGAAATTACTGTGTAGGCGCAAAGATAAATGGTGCCATCGTCCCGTTGGATACGGAGTTGAAAACAGGCGACAGGGTAGAAATACTTACCTCTAAATCTTCTACCGGGCCAAAGCTTGATTGGCTGAAATTTGTGAAAACCTCCTCGGCACGTTCAAAGATTAGATACTTTTTTAGGAAACTCACTGCAAAAAAAGAGGAGAAAGTCGAAAAAAAAGAGAAAGAAGAAGTTAAAAAGCCTTTTGTGCGAAGAACTGCTCCGTACATTCCAAAAGAAGAAGAGAAAATGTATTACCCCATAGTTCCGGATGCAAAAGGGGTGAAGATATCTATTGCAAAATGCTGCAATCCTAAACCAAAAGAACCAATTGTTGGTTATGTAACAAGAGGAAGAGGGATAAAGATCCACAGGAAGGATTGCCCAAACATTAAAAAACTTATAGAGCAGGGAGGAAAAGTTTTGCCTGCAATCTGGGTAGAAAAAGGACCGTTAAAGTTTATAGTATATTTCCGCATAACTGCGTGGAACGTGCCTGGCATTATCTATAAAATATCAGGAATTGTAAATGAAATGCATTTGAATATAGAGAATTTTCATACTTCTACTAAAAAAAGTGAGAAGAAAAAATATGGCTTTCACCAGGCTTACATACGTTTCTCGCTAATTGTAGATAAGCCGTCGGAAGTATCAAGCGTTGCAAAGCAAATCAGGCTTATCCCCGAAATAATAAAGATACGATACAGCAAAAGGAAAATACATGCGAATAGTTCTTCAGAGAGTAAAGAAAGCAACAGTTAGCGTAAACGGTAAAACAATTTCGTCAATTGAGAAAGGGTTGCTTTTGTTAGTTGGTATAGAAAAAGGTGATACGGCGAGAGAAGTAGAATACCTTGCAAAGAAAGTATGTAATTTAAGGATTTTTTCTGACACAAATGGTAAAATGAATCTTTCTGTTAAAGATATAAAAGGTGAGGTTCTGATTGTCTCTCAGTTTACGCTTGCTTCTCACATCAGGAAAGGCAACCGCCCAAGTTTTGATAATGCAGCAGATAAAGATACAGCAATGCCTCTTTATGAATTATTTATTAAAAAAACGCAGGAGGAAGTTAAAATAGTTAAAAAAGGTATTTTCGGTGCATATATGGAAGTAAACCTCATAAATGACGGTCCTGTTACATTTGTTTTGGAAAAACCACTTACAACTCGTATAATATAGAAAAGTGAAATAATAATTGCTCAACGCTTCGGAGGGAGAAATGAAAAAGGCAAGAAGTAAAGATATCACTAAACGTAAGGAAGAAGAGATGCTCAAACACAAATTAGCTCTGCTATCTCAGCCTGAAATTAAATTGGAAGAATTAAGATTAACCGACGTAGTCGATAAAGAAATTTTACAGAAATTGCAAGATACTTTTGCCGAACGTAATCATATAGCTTCAGTGATATTTGAAAATAACGGTGAGCCAATTACAGAATACAGTAACTTCAGCGACTTTTGCAAATTGGTCCGTTCTACGAAGGAAGGATTGAAAAGATGCAAAAAGTCAGATGCAAGATTAGGAAGAAAAGCGGCAAAGGGCATTATCGCCGTTGAGCCGTGCGGAAATTTAAAAGAAATTATGGACGGTGTCGTGCCAATAATAATCCAGGGCAAACGTATAGCAAACTGGGGTATCGGGCAGGCAGTAACTAAAGATATCGATGAAAATGAGGTACGTAAACTTGCAGATGAAATTGGCTTAGATAGAGAAGAATTGGTAAAAGCATCAAGAAAATTGACCAGGATGTCAAAAGAACACTTCGAAAAAATCCTCCATTTTTTGAATGTTATGGCAATGCAAGTTTCACTGTTAGGATTCCAGGTCCTTCAACAAGCACACCTTACTACTAAACTAAAGAAATCGGAAGAAAAATATTCAAGCCTTATCAATGATGCTATTGGTTCTTTATCCAGTGGAATATTTATCCTTGATAAAAATTTTAAAGTCGTCTGGATTAATAAAGCAACTGAAGAGTTTTTTGGAATTGACAGGAACGAACTTATCGGCACTGATAAGCGTAAGGCAATCAAAGAAAATATAAAATACATCTTTGAGCATCCGGATAAATTCGAAAATACAATAATGAGTACATATAAAAATAACAGCTATATTAAGAATTTTGAATGCCATATTCTCCCTGCAGGAAATAGAAAGGAACGATTTCTTGAGCACTGGAGTACACCTATCAAAACCGGTATGCTAAAAGGAGGACGAGTAGAACATTACTACGACATCACTAAAAGAAAGGAAGCGGAGCAAAGACTTAAACACATCAGCCTCGTCCTTCGCTCCATACGCAAAGTAAACCAATTGATAACACGAGAAAGAAATGTAGAAAAACTTATTCAGTCGTCCTGCAGAAATTTGGTCAAAAATCAAGCTTATTACAGTGCTCTAATCGGTTTATTGGATAAATCCGGCAAAGTTATAAATACTGTTGCGTCTTATCCATCCAAAGAATGTAAAGATATTGAAGAACTGTTAAAGAATAAATTACCCAATTGTGTCTTGCAAGCAATGAAGCAAAAAGAGCTTGTCATAATAAAAAATCCCTCAGTAGATTGTGGGGAACACTTCTTAAAAGATAAATGTAAAAACAGCGGAGTACTAATAAAACGTCTTGAGTACAGAAAAAAGATTTATGGCTTTATCTATGTGAAAGTTCCATATAAATTTATAGACAGTAGAGAAGAGCAGTCCTTATTTAATGAGGTTTCAAAGGATATTGCATTCGCCCTGTACAGAATGGAACTTGAGGAAAAAGAGAAGCACCTTTTAAAAACAGAGCACAATGAGCGTTTACGTGCTGAGACACTTGCAAAAGTTGCTTTTGCCCTCACTTCAAAAATGAATCTATCCGATATTTTTAAAGAGATACTTAAACAGGCAAAACGCATTGTACCCAATACTAATTCTAACATTGCTCTGTTAAAAGGAAATGCCTTGCACACCGTTTATACTAAAGGCTATGAGCAATACAAAGTAAGGGAATATGTACTTAAGAATGTCCAGCCGTTAAACAAGTATAAAACTGCATACGAAGTTGTCAAAACGAAAAAGCCTCTTATCGTTTTTGATACAACAAAAGATCAAAGATGGATTTTGCATGGAGAAACACCGTGGGTGAGATCGCACTTATCTATTCCTATCTGCACTCACAACGAGGTTCTCGGTATACTCCGCATTGACAGCAATGTCCCTAATAAATTTAGCAAAGAAGATGCGGAGAAACTTGTACCTTTAGCCAATGCAGCTGCTATTGCAATAGAAAACAGCCAATTGTTTAATGAAGCACAGCAGGAAATTAAGGAAAGAAGAGTAGCGGAAGAAAAACTACAGAGTATTATGCAGGATATTATCTATACTATTGCAAAGATAGCTGAAATGAGGGATCCATATACAACAGGGCACCAGAAAAGAGTAGCCCAACTTGCAGTGGCTATTGCTAAAGAGATGAAGCTTCCCGAAAACAGGATTGAAGGTTTAAGGGTAGCTGCCTTATTACATGATATAGGAAAGATAAATATTCCTCTTGAAATATTAACTAAGCCAGCTAAATTGACAAAATTAGAATATGCGCTTGTTAAAAACCATCCGAAAGATAGTTATGAAATGCTTAAAAATGTTGCTTTTCCCTGGCCTGTTGCAAAAATAGTCTTACAGCATCACGAGAAAATAAACGGTTCTGGCTACCCACAAGGGCTTACTAACAAAGATATTATGTTAGAAGCAAAGATTTTGTGTATTGCAGATGTTGTTGAAGCAATGTGCTCTGATAGGCCGTATAGATCCGCCTTAAAAATTGAAGAAGCGCTCAATGAGATTGAAAAGAATAAGGGTATCCTTTATGATGCCAAAGCAGCAGATGCATGCATTAAGCTTTTTAAAGAAAGAGGATTTAAATTTAAAAAGATTAATTAAGGTATTTCTGGTTGATTACAGTCATATTTGCATTTTTTAAGATTTTTTTAACCTCTTCCATTGGAATAGAGAGAAACACATCTACGATGGATGGGTCAAATTGAGTCCCTCTTCTCTCTCTGATCATTTTAATTGCTTTATTAATACTAAATGCCCTTCTGTAAGGCCTATTAGTTGTTAACGCATCAAACACATCTGCAACGGTAATGATACGTGCACAAAGAGGAATTTCCTCACCTGCTAAGTGATCAGGATATCCTTTGCCATTAAACCATTCGTGATGAGCCCTTATTATCTCTGCAACTTCAGAATCCATTGGCAAAACGATCTCTTCTCCTTTTACTGTATGTTGCTTCACAATCTCATACTCTTCTTTGCTTAACCGCCCTGGTTTAGCAAGAATGCTTCCCGGTACGCCGATTTTTCCAACATCATGCAACACTGCAGCAAACAAAAGCTTCCTCCTCGTTTCTTTATCGAGTCTCATCTGTTCTCCAATACGGACAGATAAGGCTGCAACTCTTTCTGAATGCCCTTTTGTGTATGGATCTCTGGCATTAACCGCATTCGCAATTGAGACAACATAACTTATAAGCAGTTCCTTTGTTTTTCTAAGCGAGTGTATTGATTGGTATATCATTATAACTTCTTTTCCAAATCTCTCAAGAAATTCTCTCTCTTCTATATCAAACACCTTTTTCTTGTTGAATCGTATGCGGAAGATCGAGACATTCTCAATACCAGAGAAAACTAAAACTTCTGAACGATGCTTTTTTTCTTTTTCTAATTTGCCAGATTTGTCATATTCAGAGAAACCTTCTACAAAAATTGATCGTCTCCCTCCAATTGCTTTTTCTATAATCCCATTTTTCTCAAAGACATGCTTTTCTATAAATTTCCCATTGAATTTAAGCATATTAATGAATTCTCCTACTGTTCTCCCAATACCTACCTCTTCTATTTCTGCAGGATACAGTCCAGAAAGAATTGTGTAGGAAACTTTGATAACCTCCTCCTTTACACCTCCTAAATTTACCTTATGGAACAGATCAACCGAAGCATAATTAAAATTGCTCAGTTTTTTAAGCTTATAATAGGAAAACCTATGTGATACAAATACAGAGGAAAGGTTTGATAGAGTTGATACGATCTGAAGATCTTTATCTGTAAAAATCTCTCCATTTTTAAAGCTATCAAGGAAAATCCCTCCAAAATATTCACCGTTTACGATAATTGGAGCAACAAGCGTTTGCTTAATTCTATCCGCTCCTGCTTCTGAAAATTTATTTATCACTTCTTTATCCAGATGTTTATTAAAAGAGAAAATGTCTTTTACAACAGAAGCTTTTTTCTCTTTTATTATATAGGAATCACTCACTTTTAATCTAAGTTTCATAAGAACATCTTTTTTATAGCCAAATACTGCCATATATCTGAAATAATTACCATGCTTCAACGTAATACTGCCTGCATCTGCGTTACGCACAAGGTTTTTGCCAATTTGAAGAACCTTATTAAAGAATTCCTCTTCATTCATTAATATATTAAGTTTAGAAAACTCGGAGACAATGAAAGAGAGTTTTTCTTCAGCATCTCTTTCCGATATAAGAAGAAGCATATTCTTAATGTAAATGGAGCCAAGCTTTGAGAGCGCTGAAGCAATCTTTAAATCTGATTTTGTGAAGGCATTTTCCGAATGAAAGTTATCAATAAACAAACCGCCAAAATATTTACCATTCACGATAAACGGTGCTTCAATGGTAGACTTTATCTTATCAGTGCCGACGCTCGAGAGTAATTCCTTGGTTGCTCTACTGTAATTTGGGTTTTCAAAGATGTGCTTTACAATAAAAGGCTTTTCTGATTTAGCCGCTTGGATTTCTTCACCATTCATTGCTGTCTGAAATAGCGATTTATCGAATCCTTTTACCGCTTCAAATACAAACCTATCACCTTCTTTTACAATGACACTTCCTGTTTCACCTTTGTCTATAAGAGACAATGTACAGTTAAGCAGCCTTCCGCTGAATCGTTTTATATCTTCACTGATATCTGCTTGAGAGAAAAAATCAACAATTTGTGAAAACTTTTCTGAAAGAATTAATACATTTTTAGTTTTCTTACTTACAATTCTTCTTGTTTCTTCCTCCTGCAATTCGTATGTAATCTTCAACCTTTCTAACAAATATCCAAATGAAAGAACCAAAGCAATGAGCAAAAGCAAACTGTTAAAATTTTTATTAATGGTATTTTTCAAGATTGTATATCTGGGAACAAAAGCAACAACAGTATATGCTTTATTATAGAAGACTCGGCTCTGTACACTTTCTACAAAGATTCGCCCAAAAGCACTGTTAACAAAATCCTTAGAATGAGTGTATATTGGTATAATGTCTTTAATATTTTTCAGTAATAGGTTATTATCCGGTGCAGCAATAATTGTTCCATAAGAATCTGCAATAATCATTTTTTCTCCTTGATAAGTAATTCCAACAAGCTTTTTCTCAATATTATTTGTGTTAAACAACACAGCCAAGCTGCCGTCAAACTGCCCGTTTTTAAACACAGGCGTATGATAAACTGTTGCAGTGAATCCCTGCACACTTTTTATAGGATTAGAGAGAACTGTTTTGTATGTTTTTAAAAGAGCTTTTACAGTAGGTTGAGACGAAATATCACTCCCAATCGCCTTTGTATCCGGATATGTAAAAGTGATGATTCCATTTTTGTCCATTCGGGTAACGGATAATATTTCATCTTGATGAGCAACGTAGAAATTTTCCATTGTTTTTTTACCTGTTTCAGACAAATTGACAACCTCTTTATCTTCAGAGAGAATATCCAACGCTTTTCTTACTTCTGTTATTCTATGTGCAAATGCGCCCCCAGTTTTTCCTGCATCGGCGGACAGCACGTAGGCATAATGAGTTAAATTCCCTTTTATTTCATTATGCAAATTTAAAAACGCAAAATATGTAACTGCGCTGAAGATAATAGTTATTACAGTGTATGTTACAATCATATTCCTCACAAAACGCATTGTAATAGGATACAGTTCGGATAAATTCCCTCTTAATACTCTCTTTATATCTGCTCTGCCAAATACAAAAAAGAGGAGAGAAGAAGCAATTGCCCTAAACGAAAAGCTTATTAATTTTAATGATTCAAGAGCTTTAAGGTTTAAAATCTCTGAAAAACCTTTCATAAAGAAATCAAATATCAAAGAAATCATAAATAGAGAAATGAATAGTACAATTTCCTTTTTCCGTTCTTCAATCAATAAATATAATTTCCAGACGGCAGATAATACAATAATCACAATAGATGCATAAATAAATAAGTCTAATGAAACAGCGTATTCCTTTTTAAAGAGGGGAAGGATGCAAAAAAGAACTACAAAAATGGTATAAAACACCATTCTCTTAGGCATTCTCGGCCATTCGTTTACTTCTTTTTCAATCTGCTTTACTCCAATGAAAAAGAATAGATATGCAAATAAGATTAATGCATTGCCAATGAGAAAATTAATTTTTAAAGTAAAAATAGAATTCAAAGCAAGGTATTCCTTCACAGTAACGGCTACTCCTACAAGAACAGAAGAAGTGAGAATAAATGAAAGGCCATTTGTTTTACCGCTATTTTTTGCAATTTTGTATGTACCAATGGCACCAAAAGCTACAGGAGATAGCCATACAATATATTCAAGCAGTGCCAGAATAATCAGTAATTTCAATTCTTACACCCTTTCTTATCCAAAGCTATCATCTATTATAGCTCATATCGAAATAGTAGCAAACTATATTCTTAAGAAAAATCTTTTTTTACTCTCTTTTGATAAAATTTCTCCAATGCATCTATCCTGTCCCTTATTTTCACAGCTTCCTCAAACTCTAAAACATCCGCCTTGAGATGCATTTCCTCCTGAAGCTCCGTAATTAATGCATTAAACTGTTCTTTAGATAAAGTTGCGATTGTTTCCTTGCTGAACTTTTCAATATCCTTTTCTTTTTTCCAGGGTAAATCAATAAGATCTGATATAGCTTTTCTTATTGTAGTAGGTCTGATATGATACTTTTTGTTGTAAGTAAGCTGCTTTTTCCTCCTTCTGTTAGTTTCTTTTATTGCTTCTCTCATTGAGTCTGTTATATGATCTGCATACATAATCACTTTTCCTGAAACGTTCCTTGCCGTACGCCCCATTGTTTGAATAAGGGATACTTCTGATCTTAAAAAACCTTCCTTATCCGCATCAAGAATGGCAACGAGCGATACCTCCGGCAGATCGAGTCCTTCCCTCAACAGATTCACGCCAACAAGACAGTCAAAACTCCCCTCACGCAGTGCTTTAAGTATTTTTACACGTTCCAGCGTCTTAATATCAGAATGTAAATACCTCGCTTTTATCCCTTTCTCTGTGAGAAACATTGCAAGGTCCTCTGCATTTTTTTTTGTAAGAGTTGTGACAAGCACTCTCTCATCTTTCTTTACTCTTCCTTTAATTTCTTTTATCAGGTCATCAATTTGTCCTGTAGTAGAATGTACTTCAATTACTGGATCCACGAGTCCTGTAGGACGTATAAGCTGTTCTGCTATCTGGCTGCTTACCTTCAATTCATAGGCAGATGGTGTTGCAGAGGTAAAGACACATTGGTTTATGTGCTTCAGGAATTCTTCGAAACGCAACGGTCTGTTATCCAGCGCAGAAGGCAACCTAAATCCATATTTTACAAGAGTAAGTTTCCTTTGATGGTCTCCGTTGTACATTCCCCTTATCTGCGGCACTGTAATATGAGATTCATCAATAATCATAAGAAAATCTCCGGGAAAGAAGTTTAAAAGCGTATAGGGTTCTTCACCTGGCTTTCTTCCTGAGAAGTAACGTGAGTAATTTTCAATCCCACTGCAGTAACCTGCATTTTCTAACATTTCAAGGTCATAGTTTGTTCGCTCTTCAATACGCTGTGCTTCTACAAATTTCTGCTTCCTCTTAAAGAATTCAATCCGCATTGCAAGCTCTTCCTTTATCTCTTTTACATATCTGCGGATACGCTCTGTTGTAGTAACAAACTGTGATGCAGGGAAGAAGGTAAATGATGAATATTTTCTGATCATCTCACGTGTCAGGGGATCAAACTCTGTAATTGAATCTACCTCGTCACCGAACAGTTCAATACGTATGGCAGTCTCTGATTCTTTTGGAAAGACTTCCACTACATCTCCACGCATCCTGAACCTACCGTTCCTAAAGTCAAAATTGTTTCTTTCGTATTGTAAACGTGCAAGTCCCATTGCAATCGTAGCCCTCGTTATTTTTTCTCCAACACTTACCGTAAGTAACTGCTCTTTGTATTCCTCAGGTGAATCCCATCCGTATATACAGGATACAGATGCAACAACAATCACATCCTTTCGCTCTAACAGTGACCTCACTGTTGCATGACGCAGACGTGCAATGTCCTCATTCACATCTGCTGTTTTATCAATGTGCAGGTCAAATTGTGGAATGTACGCCTCAGGTCGATAAAAGTCATAGTAACTCACAAAGTAATGCACGGCATTCCTGGGAAAGAATTTCTTAAACTCTGCATAGAGCTGTGCTGCAAGCGTTTTATTGTGAGAAATAACAAGCGTAGGTTTCTGCACTTTTGCAATAACATTTGCCATCGTGAATGTCTTACCGGAGCCTGTTACACCAAGCAGCGTTTGGAATTTATATCCTTTTCTAATACCTTTTACTAATTCTTCTATTGCTTCCGGCTGATCCCCTGTTGGAGCAAAGTCAGAAACAAGCTCAAAGCGGTCTTTCATAATAAAAATTTACGTCAAAGATCATTTACTTTCAAGCTCTTTTTTATCATCCTTTATTGCTTCCTTTATGAATGAAAGCACCTTCTCCTCGGGAATAATAAATTTTTCTCCTGTCAAACGTTTTTTTATCTCTATTTTTTCTTCTTCTTTAAATGTTTTCCCCACAATGATTTGATAAGGGATGCCAACGAGATCTGCATCGTTGAATTTCACGCCAGCACTTACATCAGATCTGTCATCAATTAATACTTCTATACTCCTTTCTTTTAGAAGCCCATAGAACTTTTCCGCTTCACCATTTATAACTTTATCTGAATTATTCAGAGGCAGGATTTCTACTTCAAACGGTGCTATAGTAATAGGC
Source organism: uncultured Caldisericales bacterium (assembly GCA_964405445.1). Lineage (GTDB taxonomy): Bacteria > Caldisericota > Caldisericia > Caldisericales > Caldisericaceae > CAJXKN01. The sequence goes on from CAYONU010000010.1 coordinate 21,693, forward strand.
CATTTGATACCGAATTTATCGTTATGCTCTTCAATGATTGCAGCAAGCGTCCTTCCTACACCGATACCGTAGCAGCCCATAATGAAATATTTTTCTTTGCCATCTTTATCAAGAAACTTTGCATTCATCTTCTCGGAATATTTTGTACCGAGTTTAAATGTATGTCCTACTTCTACACCTTCGTATATTTCCATCGGCGTACCGCAAATTGGACATAAATCACCTTCTTTTACATTTCTTATATCCGCTATCATGTCTGGCGTGAAGTCTCTCCCTATGTTTACATTTTTAAAGTGGAAACCATCTATATTTGCTCCTGTTATAAAATTCTTCATCTTACTCACTCTTTTATCTACAATGACTTTTATTTTTACGTTGATAGGACCAATTGAACCCACGGATGCACCTATGATATTTTTTACTTCTTCGACTGTCGCCTCTCTTATAAAGCTTGCACCGAACAGGTTCTTCAACTTTATTTCGTTTAATTCATCGTCTCCTCTCAATGCCGCTAATACAAAAGTATTATCCAATTTGTATATCAATGATTTTATAATGTACGGCTTATCTACATGCAAAAACTTTGATACTGCTTCCACAGTTTTTGCATTCGGCGTTGCAATTTTTCCAAGTGGCTTTTCATCTTCCTCACTCGGCACATCTTTATCTTTACTCTCTGCCGCATCAATGTTTGCTGCATAACCACATTTAGGACAGAATGCAAATCTGCTTTCTCCCGCTTTTGTCGACTTCACTACAAACTCATTTGATACCTTTCCCCCGATAGCACCGGAATCTGCTTTAATAGGAATTACAGTGAGCCCGCAACGCTTGAATATCCTAATATATGCATTGAATATCTTTTTATACGTTTCATCCAAGCTTTCATCTGTTGCGTTGAACGAATACGCATCCTTCATAACAAATTCTCTTGCTCTCATTACTCCAAAGCGAGGCCTCAGTTCATCCCTGTACTTTGTTTGTATCTGATAGAATGTTTTTGGTAATTCTTTGTATGAACGAATTTCTCCACGTGCCAGATCTACAACTGCCTCTTCATGTGTGGGACCCAGGCAAAAATCCCTTCCTTTCCTGTCCTTTAATTTAAACATCTCTGATCCGTATAACTGCCATCTGCCTGTTTCATCCCATATTTCTCTGGGAAGAATAGCAGGAAACAAAAGTTCTTGTGCACCTATCTTATCCATTTCCTCTCTAATAATCTGCTCTACTTTCCTCAAGGACCTCAACCCCAGAGGCAGATATGAATAAATGCCTGAAGCAACTTTCCTTATGAGTCCTGCTTTAAACATCAATTTATGACTCTGTATCTCTGCATCTTGTGGTACTTCCCTAAGTGTTGGCAAAAATAATTCACTTATCCTCATTTTTCTCTCCTTTCATTTACAATCATAAAAAATAATAATACAAATGGCAAAAATTACAAGAAAAAGTATCCCCTCATTAGAAACTTACACAAAATTGGGTCTTTGGTTCATAAAATCTATACAAAAGTTCTAAAAA
>CAYONU010000011.1:0-23009 GCA_964405445.1 uncultured Caldisericales bacterium
TCTAATGTAAAATTCCAAAATTCAGAGATTCTTAATAAAAATGTAGGGAAGGTAAGTTTGTGTTTTGGCAACTTTAAATTTAGATAGGTTTTTATGAAGAAATCTGCATATTGACAAAAGTGATGTTATTTGTACAATAAAATAAGATGAGAAGAAAAATAACAACTTTTGTTACAATAGTGTTGTTTGCTCTGGGTATTATTTACCTATTCAAATATGTGCGAACAGCACAGAGCAATGTGCAAAAAAAGAATGTGCTGCAAACAAAAACTCCTATTACGGGAATGATAAATTTAGGCGATACTATCATTATCGGAACAAATGGAGGAAAAATCATCGCGTTAAGCTCAGAAGGAAATACTTTATGGCAAACAAAAATTGATTCCTCCATCTTTGATATATCTGGAGACAGCAAAGAAGGAACAATCGTCATAGGTGGAGTTAATTTCTACGTATTTAACAAGGCTGGGAAGCAGATTTTTAAGAAAGGGTTTAAAAATTACATAGGTGTAAAAGGTAAATGTATTTCAAGTGGTAATATAGAGCTTTTATATCAATCCTTGACAAATCTTTCATATATTGCTGTAACAACAGATAAAACAGGGAAAACATTATACGAAGAGAAAATACCTGATCTTGGCGAATCATCACAAATTGATATTTCTTCAGAAGGCGAGCTTCTTTTTGCAGGCGAAAGAGGCGAGCTCTACCTCATTGACAAAGATGGAGTGAAAGCACATACAGTTTTACCTGTAAGCACAAGTAACCTTCACTCAATTTATGCATATTTTGTTGATAATAAGATCGTTGCCGGTTTCAGGCTGAATGCCGAGAAAAACCCTGTAATTCCTGTGTTCTTTTACAGCAAGGACTTGAAAACTGTATCTAAAGTACTGCTACATAATAACGTCAACAACATTTTACTTGAAGGCAATGATATTGTTTTTGCAACAGAAAATAAATTTATTACGTTCAATGAAGACGGTAAAGAAATTAGTAGTATGGAAAAGATAGGATTTTCTCCGTTTAGCTTTTCGTCCAGCAGTAATAACAAACTTTATCTCTATATGAAGAGCTCAAATTCTACTGGACAAAATAAAAAGAATATTTACTATGTTTCAGTCATTAAAAATAATACAGAAATAGTTAAATACGTTTTTTCCTCTGGTTTTACACCAGCAGCTTCTATGGGTAAGGAAAGTACTATTATTTTCATAGCAGATAATAATAAGCTAATCCTTGTACACCCGGTGGGGGCAGAGAAGTGAAAATAGATGTTTCTAACATAACTTATGAACAGGCAAAAAAGCGTCTTAAGGAATTAAGGTACTTACTTCGTCACCATAGTTACCTTTACTACGTGCTAAATAAACCTAAAATCTCTGATTATGAATACGATAAATTTTTTCAGGAGCTCCTCACGCTTGAGAAAAAATTTCCTTCACTTATTACTCCTGACTCTCCCTCACAGCGTGTAGGCGCCCCTCCTCTTAAAACATTCAAAACAGTACATCACAAGATCCCTATGCTTTCATTGGGCAATGCATTTAACGATACAGACTTAATAGATTTCGATAAACGCGTAAAGAGAGAACTAAATGCTTCGGCAGTGGAGTACGTAACAGAGCTTAAAATGGATGGGCTTGCTGTATCTATTCGTTATGAGAATGGCATACTGGTGCAGGGCGCAACACGCGGCGACGGTGTAACAGGAGAAGATGTCACATTAAACGTGAGGACGATAAAAAATATCCCGTTGAAATTATTTGGTGATGACATTCCACCTGTTGTTGAAGCACGTGGAGAAGTAATTATGTACAAAAAGGACTTTGAAGAATTGAATAAAGAAAGGGAAAAGAACGGAGAGTCTTTATTCGCTAATCCGAGAAACGCATCAGCAGGTTCCTTAAGACAGCTTGATTCACATATCACAGCGCAGAGAAAACTTCATATGATTGCATACGGTATCGGAGAAGCGCAGGGAAAAATATTTAAGACACATTTTGAGATCCTTCAATATCTGAAAAAGATTGGCTTTAGAATAAGTCCAGAAGCTGCAATATGTCCTGATATCAAAGAAGCGATAAAACGGTGCAAATATTATACGGTACATAGAAATGATTATCCTTTTGGTGCAGATGGTGTAGTCGTTAAAGTGAATAGTATGGATCTGCAGAACAGATTAGGTGCTACTTCGCACGAGCCACGATGGGCTATTGCATATAAATTTCCTCCAGAAGAAACAGAGACAGTTGTAAAGAGAATTATAGTGCAGGTAGGAAGGACTGGTACAGTGACGCCTGTTGCAATTTTTGAGCCTGTTGAGCTAGAAGGAAGCACAGTCTCACGTGCAACTCTGCATAATGAAGACCAGATCAAAAAGTTGGACATTAGAATTAATGATCATGTGATTGTAAGGAAAGCAGGTTCTGTGATCCCCGAGGTCGTAAGAGTATTAAAAGAAAAACGCACAGGCAAAGAAGTACCATTTGAAATGCCTAAAAAGTGCCCTGTGTGCGGTGGGCCTCTGGTAAGATTACCAGGAGAAGCAGCAACACGCTGCATTAATGCAAGCTGCCCTGCACAGGTAAAAGAGCGCATTATACATTTTGCTTCAAGAAATGCAATGGATATTGATGCATTGGGCGACAAGATTATTGACCAGCTTGTTAATAGAAAAATCATTTCTGATTATGCTGATTTGTACTATCTAAAAAAAGAGGATCTGCTGAAACTTGAGCGGATGGGTGATAAACTTGCTACTAAAATAGTAAAGAATATTCAAGAGAGTAAAAACCGGAAACTTGCAAACCTTATCTATGCACTCGGTATATTCCAAGTAGGGAAATACACATCGGAACTCCTTGCAAAGAGATTCGGAAGCATCGATTCAATAAAAAATGCTTCTAAAGAAGAAATCTCTGAGATAGAAGGAATTGGCTCTATCACTGCAGAGAGTATAAAGGATTTTTTCTCCTCAGAGCAAAACCTTAAAGTCATAGAAAAGTTGAGAAAAGCAGGTGTAAAGATGGAGGAAAGAATAGAAGAAAAGGAGCTACCCTTAAAAGGAGAGAAATTTGTTTTTACAGGTAGCTTAAAAGCTTTCGCACGTGCCGAAGCACAAGAACTTGTTAAAGAATTAGGTGCAGAGGCAATGGATACTGTTACAAAGAAAACAACTATTGTTGTGGCAGGTGAAAAACCTGGTAAGAAATATGAAAGAGCTAAGAAGTTAGGAATAACAATAATAAATGAAGAAGAATTTAAAAAGCTTATCGGAGGTAAAAATGATTGACATAGAAAAAATTGAAAAGCTTGCTGCACTAAAATTAAAAAAAGAAGAAAAAGAGAAGATACAAAAGGACCTGAAAGAAATTATTCACCACTTTGAAGTGCTAAAAGAAATAGATACTGATGGTGTAGAGCCATATGTTTATATGAAAGGTGCACGCCTTTTTCTTAGGAAGGATCAAGTGAAAAAAGGATTGAATAAAGAAGACTTGAAGAAAAATAGGATTCTTTCTCAAGATAAATTTTACAAAGTGAAACGTATTATGGGAGATTAAGATGGAAATTACAGGTCTTTCTATCACTCAGCTTGTTAAAAAGATTAAGAGTAGAGAAATCAGCGTAAAAGAGGTAATCGAAAATTATATTGAGAACATCAATAAGAGAGAGGAAAAGATAAAAGCATTTATTCATCTTGATGTTGATAATGCTATAAAAAGAGCAGAAGAGTTGGATAGAATGAAAGAAAAGAATGGTGCATTGTTTGGTATCCCTTTTGCGGTAAAGGACAACATGAATATGCTAAACACAGAAACAACGGCTGGCTCTAAGATTTTAAGAGGTTATATCTCGCCTTATGATGCAACAGCTGTAGAGAAAATCGAGAGAGAAAATGCTGTCATTATAGGAAAAACAAATCTGGATGAATTTGCGATGGGCTCATCCACCGAAAACTCTGCATTTTTCCCCACACACAATCCGGTTAATAATGCATATGTGCCAGGTGGCTCATCAGGTGGCTCTGCAGCAGCAGTAAAAAGTAGAGAAATATTAGCAGCACTTGGGTCTGACACAGGCGGTTCTGTCAGAGAACCTGCTGCATTCTGCGGTATCGTAGGATTAAAACCCACATATGGCCTCGTTTCACGTTATGGACTCATTGCATTTTCGTCATCGCTTGATCAGATCGGCCCTCTCACGAGAAACGTGGAAGATGCTGCTGTACTGCTGAATATAATAGCAGGTTTTGACCCAAAGGATGAAACATCAGTAAATGTTGAAAAAAAAGATTATACAGCACTTCTCGGAAAAGAAATAAAAGGTAAAAAGATAGGTGTAATAAAGGAAATAATGGATTTTGATGTTCAGCAAGAAGTAAAAAATGCATTGAACGAAGCAACTAATACATTGAACAAACTTCAAGCAGAGGTAATTGAAGTTTCTATTCCTCATCTTAAATACGCATTGCCTGTCTACTATATTATTGCACCATCTGAAGCCTCTGCAAACCTTGCTCGTTTTGATGGTGTAAGGTATGGCCCTGTTGCGGAAGGCAAAAATCTGAAAGAAACATATCAACTCACACGTACAGAAGGGTTCGGAGAAGAAGTAAAGAGAAGAATTCTCATAGGTACGTTTGCGTTGTCCAGTGGATATTATGATGCATATTACCTCAAGGCTTCGAAGGTGAGAAGAATCCTTGCAAATGAATTTGAAGAGACATTTAAAAAAGTAGACGCTCTGCTCCTTCCTACAACTGCTACAACTGCATTTAAAATAGGAGAAAAAAAGAGCCCCCTTGAAATGTATGCAACGGATATCTTTACGATACCTGTGAATCTTGCAGGATTACCTGCTATATCAATTCCTTTTGGAAATGATAAAAAGGGCTTGCCTATAGGAATGCAACTCATAGGAAAGTGGTTTAAGGAGGAAGAACTCTTACAGATTGCTTATAGCATAGAAAACAGATGAAAAGTTTAATACCGGAGGATAAAATGAGCGAATATAAACCGACAATAGGATTGGAGATACACGTACAGCTTGCAACAAAAACAAAGATTTTTTGCAGTTGTTCTACGGCGTTTGGTGACGAACCTAATACAAATGTATGCCCTGTTTGTTTAGGATTGCCAGGCGCCTTGCCTGTATTGAATGAAAAGGTTGTAGAGTATGCTGTACGATTAGGTATTGCTCTGAATATGACGATTAACAAAGTATCTACTTTTTACAGAAAGAACTACTTCTATCCGGATTTGCCAAAGGGATATCAAATAACACAGTATGCAATACCCATTGCAAGTGAAGGCTTCTTGGAAATAAAAACAAAAAGAGGAAAGAGGAAAATTCGTATTCAACGTGGGCATATTGAAGAAGATGCAGGCAAATCAATTCACACGGGTGATATTACAGAGTCTCAATATTCTTATATTGATTTTAATAGATCCGGTGTACCTCTGATGGAGATTGTTACATATCCTGATATTGAAACACCGGAAGAAGCATATGAATTTCTTGTACTGCTGAGAAAGACTGTACGTTACCTAGGTGTATCAAGCGGAGATATGGAAAAAGGCGCGTTGCGTTGTGATGTGAACGTATCTGTTTCAAAGAATGATAAAATAGGTACGAAAGTTGAGATTAAAAACCTCAACTCGTTCAAGAGTGTAAGAAGAGCACTTGAATATGAAGTGAACAGGCAGATTAACGTATTGAAAAACGGAGGCTCGATTGTGCAGGAAACACGCCATCTCAATGAGAAAACAGGCAAGACAATGGCGATGCGTACAAAAGAAGAATTGAATGACTACAGATATTTTCCCGAACCAGATCTACCGCCACTCATACTGACGGATGAATTCGTAGAGAATATGAAAAGAGAAACTCCTGAACTACCCCTCCAAAAAGAAGAAAGGTTTATAAAAGAATATGGCATAAAAGAAGATTATGCACACGATATTGCATCCTCTACCGAGCTTTCAAATTATTTTGAAGCAGTCTGCAAAGCAACGAAGAAGCCAAAAGAAGTTGCTAATTTTCTTATGGAAAACATTATGAAATATCTCAACAAAACAGGAAAGCAGATAACAGAAATTAGCTTTAACGAGAAGAAGTTTGTTGAATTCTTGCTCCTCATTGATAGTGGCACTATTTCAAAAAACACTGCAAAGGAAGTAATTGATCAATCACTTGAAACAGGTAAATCGCCAAAAGAAATTGTAAAAGAAAGAGGTCTTGTACAAATAACGGATAAAAGTGCAATAAAAGAGATTATTCTGGAAGTATTAAAAGAAAATCCTAAACCTGTTTCGCAGTACTTGTCAGGAAAAACACAAACGATAGGTTTTCTTGTGGGGCAAGTAATGAAAAAAACAAGAGGCAAGGCAAACCCACAAATCGTAAACGAACTTCTTCGTAATGCCCTTATGGAAATGAAGCAGTGAAAAAACTTTTTCTGTTGTGTATCATATTTTTTATCACTTCTGCAGCTACCTTTGTTAAACCTGTAAATGCCGTATCAATAGATAAAATGAAAGGTATCTGCGTACATGGAGAAGATATAGAGAAGTTTGGTGCAGAGAAAGTCGTTTCTGAAGTTAAAAACTATGGTTATAATACAATTTTTTTCCTTATAAAAAATCCTTCCGGCAAGGTTTTTTATAAAAGTAGCTTTATGCCGATGGAAAAAAATGTGTTACCCTCACTCATTACAGAAGCACACAGAGCAAGTCTTAAATTGTACATCTATTTTCCTGTTTGTATGGACAAAACATATGGGCTCTCACATCCAAATGAACTTATGCAAAGAGTGGACGGCAAAAAGAATCCTTATTATATCTCACTTATAAGTGATAATTATCTTAACTATATGAAAATGTTTCTGAGCGAAGTATTAAGATTCAACATTGATGGAGTGGCGCTTGATTATATACGTTTCCCAAATGGCAGTTATGATTTTTCAGATAAATTTAATGAATTTGCAAAGGAAAATAGCATAGATGTGAATGATGTAAAAAAACTTGCATATAAAACTTTTATTAATCCTGCTGATTGGAAAACAATTTTTCTTATGAGTGAGCAGGACAAAAATGTTGCCAAATGGGCAAGCTTAAGAAAAAACATTGTAAAAAAGATCGCTTTTATCTTGAGGGATTACATAAAGTCAATTAAACCTAATGTTCAAGTAGGTGCATTTTCAGTGGCAAGAGGTTTAATGTACAAGGATATATTTGCAGCAAAAGATATCAAGTATAGTATGCCTTATCAGATAGTAAACTTTGGGCAAAATCCTTCCGAATTTTACGGGTTTGACTTCGTTGTTCCTATGGTGTACCTCAAATCTTTGAAAGTTCCACCTGTTTTTGCTCTTCATGTAATTAATGAAATTAATCGCAAAGTAGTAAAACAGTTCCCTATTTATATAGCCATAAATCCTTATGGGGTAAGTAGTAAAGAAATAGAGGAAGAGATCTTTTACACTTTAAAGTATGGGCAGGGTGTAGTACTTTTCAGGTTTTCTCTGTTTTCAATGGGGAAATGTACTTTTGCCTCCTCGAGGCTTGTCCCGGGGAAAACTGCAACTGCACAAATACAAACAAGCAAAGGTGTTGAAAAAGAAGTTGATTTTATTATGCCACATAACGATTTTGTCCCCATCTATGATGGTACCATTTTTTTAGGTCCACTTTTAGATTATCATTTTATTGTTCTCACAATTGGGAGTAAGAATTACACTACAGATTCTGATTTTTACGGAGAGGAAGATGAGCACTATATGGATACCGCACCATTTATAAAAGACTCACGCACGTTTGTACCTGTTCGTTTTGTTTCAGAAAACCTCGGTGCAAAAGTAAGCTGGAATGGAGAAAAAAGAGAGGTAACAATAAAAAAATGGGATACAACACTTGTTCTTACTATACAGAGTCACACATTTATTAGAAATGGTAAAAAAATGCTGATGGATACCGCACCATTTATAAAAGACTCACGCACGTTTGTACCTGTTCGTTTTGTTTCAGAAAACCTCGGTGCAAAAGTAAGCTGGAATGGAGAAAAAAGAGAGGTAACAATAGAAGCATTCAGTGAATAGAATTCTCAGAACCATATTGCTATTGACAGGAATCAAAAAATTGTTAATCTATAAAAGAATTTATTTTAAGGAGGTATAAATGCCGATATTAAAAGCTTCTAAAAAGTCAGTAAGGAAAGATACTAAAAGAAGAGAAAAAAATGAGAAATATAGGGTTGCAATGAAAAAAGCGCTTGATTTTGCTAAAAAAGATGAATACAGCGAAAGCAAAGTGAAAGAAGCTATAAAGATCATTGATAAGCTGGAAGCAAAGGGAATCATTCATCCTAACAATGCTTCAAGAAAAAAGTCTTTATTAATGAAGAAGTTTAACGAAGCAAAGAAAAGTAATAAAGAAGTATAAACAAATCACATACTTTGAATAAAGAGTTTAAATGCAAGGGGAAGATCCATTTCCCCTGTTTTGCTTTTTACATCAATCTCTTCAAGTGCATGGAATGTTTCTACAAGTTGCGAAAATGTAAATTTCTCTGCAATGGGTAAAAGCTTATGAACAGAAAAAAGTGGAATATTTAACTCTTTTGATGCAGAAACTGCACTTTTATGTCCATTATTATTTATGAATTCTTTGATAAGAATTACATAAGACGAAGTTTTTAGAAGCCAAAAAAAAGTCAAATTGATAGATGCTGCATCTACTGAAAGCATCTGGTTAAGCATCTTCAAGGCTGCTCTTTTCTTCTTCGCAACTACTGCATCAATTAAAGCAAATATCTTTGTTTCCGGTATATATTTTACTACTTTTTCCACATCATCTTGCTCTATCTTTTTTCTCTCACCAATGAATAATGCAAGCTTATTAATTTCAGAAAGCAAGAGAAAAAAGTCTCCATCAACTCTGTTCATAAGGTCATTAATAGCAATAGACGATATTTCTTTACCATTCTCCCCGCATCTATCCTTTATCCACTTTCTCGTAAGTTCTGCAGTGACTGCATATTTAGAAACAATTACAGCATCTCCTTCAGAAATTTTCGGTCCTCTTTTTGATTGTGAAATAATAACAAGTACTGAAAATGAGGGTATCTCAATTGAATAGATTTTCTTCATTTCTGCACTTGCTGCTTTATCAGCATCTTTTAAAACTACCAACTTGCCTCTGCCCAACGGAACAGAGCTTAAGGCATTTAACACATCAAGTGCAGTAGTATCTTCACCATTCAATTCAATAAAGTCAAATGCTTCTGTTTGTTCGTCAACAAATCTATCTTTAATTTTTTTTACAATCTGGATCTTAAGGTATGTGCCTTCTTTCCCAGATAAAAGGTACATACGATGAATTTTATTCTTTTCTAATTCATTCAGTACATTGAGTGCACTCTGCTCAATCATGGATATATCTTGCCAAGCAGACGAGGAAACGGTATTGTCTCTCTTACATGGGGTAGTTTTGCAATCCATGCAACGGTCCTCTCAATACCTAAACCAAATCCTCCATGTGGTACAGAACCATATTTCCGTAGATCGAGATACCAATCATAATCATTCTCCGAAAGATTATTTTCTCTAAGCCTTCTAAGCAACAAATCATAATTATCTATTCTTTGACTACCACCAATAATTTCTCCGTATCCTTCTGGTGCAAGAAGGTCAGCTGCAAGGACAGTACCTGGATCATCGGGATCCGGCTTCATATAAAAAGCTTTCGTTTCTACAGGAAAGTGATGTACAAATACAGGTTTATTAAATTCATCTGCAAGTATTGTCTCTTCGTCACCGCCGAAATCATGTCCCCATTCTACCTCTTTGCCGTGCCTTTTCAAAATCGCAAGTGCCTCTTTATAATGTATTTTTGGGAAAGGTGGAGCAACTTTTTCTAACAGCGATGTATCTCTTCCTATAGTTTCTAATTCATTTTTACAATTCTTCAATACTTCCTTAACAACATATGTAACCATATCTTCCTGAAGTTGCATATTCTCTTCAAACGTGATATAAGCAATCTCAGGCTCAATCATCCAGAACTCTGTAAGATGTCTCCGTGTTTTTGATTTCTCAGCTCTAAATGTAGGACCAAAGCAATATACTTTGCCGAATGCCATTGCTGCTGCCTCCATATATAGCTGTCCACTTTGAGAAAGAAAAGCTGGTTTTCCAAAATAGTCTGTTTGGAATAATGTAGTAGAGCCTTCACAAGCATTCGGTGTAAGAATAGGTGCATCAATAAGAGTAAAACCTCTATTATCAAAAAAATCTCTTAATGACTTTTCAATTCTGTGCCTGAGGCGTAAAATTGCCCACTGCCTCTTTGACCTGAGCCACAGGTGCCTATGATCCATCAGAAAACCTACTCCATGTTCTTTCAAAGCAATAGGGTAATCCTTTGTAGGATTCATCCATACCAGGTTCTTTAAATCCAGTTCGTATCCACCGGGTGCTCTTTTGTCCGTATGCACTGTTCCTTGTACAATAATAGAAGACTCTTGTGCAAGAGCTTTTAATTCATTGAATACTCCTTCATCTACATTGCTTTTGGATGCTACACACTGCATAATACCCGTTCCGTCTCTTAATAAAATAAAAATAATCTTGCCACTTGAGCGTGTATTGTACACCCAACCTTTAATTTCTACTTTTTTTCCTACATACTTTTTGGCTTCGTTTATATACATATTTTTATCCCGGTTTACGGGAACCACCTCCTCATTTTTAAAGAAAGAATACAAAATATTTAAGAATTATCAAGTGCCCTACATTTGGGGCAGAGTGGATAAGGTGGAATTTTCTCTATGAGAAGTTCCCTCACTATCTCAGATGTATCAATATAACTAGAGTAATAAATAAACGTATCCAGATCTTCCCTGCTTAATTCTTTTTCACGCACATCTGTAATTGATAAATTTTTAGGAAGATAGATTTCTTTAAAATCTATCTCAAATTGCTCTTTAAATTTTGAAAGGCATCTTACACAGGTAAGCATCACAATTGCTGAAATATGGCCTTTGAAATGTACCTCATCAGCTACGCCGATACTCATTTTTCCATCCAGTACAGCTGGCAAAACAAGAGTAGTATCACTGCCCAAATCAATTTTATCTATTAATTCGTGAATTTCTAATGGGTTATGCCGAATCTGTGCTATCGGGACTTTCACCTTTTAAATCCTCTTTTCCTTCCCTTACTGCTACTTGCGCTTTCTCTAAAATTGCTTCTACTTTTGACAAAAGCTTGAAAGCATAATCCTCTGCTTCTTTCTCGATTCTCTCTGCATCCTGCTGTGCCTCAGCAATTATTCTTCTCTTCTCCTCTTTCGCTTCTTTCAGAATGTCCGAATTCTGGACGATTTCATCACGCCTGCTTCTTGCAATTTCAAGCATTTTCTCTCTTTCTTCATTGGCTTTTTTTAGAATTACACTCTTCCTTTTAGAAATGAGATATGCCTCTTTTACCTCCTCAGGGAGAGAGTTCTCTATTTGCTCAATCACTGTAAGATATTTCTCCTTATCTATTCCAACAAGCCTTGAAAGCGGTATATGCTTTGCTGTCTGAACCATTTGTTTTAACGATTCAATCTTTTTAAATACGGATTCATCTCCCATCTTTTTTAAACCTCCTTTTAAGTGTTTCCTCTACACAGGCAGGGACAAATCTTGAAACATCACCATTGAAGCGTGCAATTTCCCTTACAATGCTTGAACTTAAGAATATATAGTTGTTGTTACTCATTATAAATACTGTTTCCAAATTTGGGTAGAGATTTTTGTTTGTAAGAGCAAGTTGAAGTTCATAATCAAAATCAGAAACAGCCCGCAAACCTCTCAAGACAAATTTTATATCGTTTTTCTTTAAAAAGGATACTAAAAGCCCTCTGAGAGGCAATACGGAAACATTATTAAACCGCCTTGTAACACATTTTATCATTTCTATTCTTTCCTTCATTGTAAATAAAGGATGCTTGTCTTCTCTTTCTGCAACGAGAATAATAAGCTCATCAAATATATCTGTCCCTCTCTCTATTATATCCAGATGTCCATTTGTTATTGGGTCAAATGTCCCTGGGTATACTGCAACCCTTTTCATATCTATTAGTATATGATTTTATAAAAATGTTGCAAATATTTCGAAAAAATAATAGAATAGATGTATGAAAAAAATATTGATGTTTATATTAATAACATTGCTTGTTCTACCTACTTTAGGATGTAACAGTAAAGAAAGAGTAAAGATAGTTAAAGTTCCTGCTATTGTAAACCTCAAAGTGAATGAAGCCGAGAAGGAGCTCTCGGATGCGGGTCTTACGTTAGAAGTGACAAATTCAGAGTACAGCGAGACAGTACCATTGGACCATATCATTGCTCAATCACCTCAAAGTGGAGAAAGAGTAAAGCAGGGTACGGTAATAAAAGCAACTGTGAGCAATGGGTCAAAAAATATTACTGTACCTGATCTTATCGGTAAAAACTTTGAGGAAGCAGTGTCAATACTCAAAGATATAGGACTAACAGTTGGAGACATTACGGATAAAGAGGATAAATCTCCTGTAGGAACAGTGCTTTCACAGGATCCTGTAGCAGGAAGTATCTTACCTCCCGGAAAGAGTATAAAAATGACTGTAAGCATTGGGACACTCGTTGTAGTCCCAAATGTTATTGGGATGAACGTCGACGACGCAAAGAAGCTTCTCTTAAACGAGGGTTTTCATATAGAGAAAATTGACCAAACTGATATTGCAAAAGGAATAAAAGGAATGATTCTTTATCAGTACCCTATGCCGGGATTAAAAGTAAGGTCAGGTGCTGAAATCAGATTAAAGATATCAAAATGATGAAATTTATCACTGCGCCTTCTATCCTTGCAGCGGATTTTGCACATCTCTCAAAAGAGATAAATAAAATTCAGCAGATATCAAACAGCTGGGTGCATCTGGATATTATGGATGCACATTTTGTGCCAAATCTTTCATTTGGACCTCCCATTGTAAAAAGCATAAGAAATATTACGGCACTCCCGTTTGACGTGCACCTTATGGTGGATAATCCTGAATTTTTCTTCTCTTCCTTCAAGGATGCAGGTGCGAATTATATTACATTTCACATAGAACAAACAAACGTACCTTTAAAACTCATCCGTAAGATAAAAAATCTTGGCTTAAAAGCAGGAATTTCTCTGAAGCCTTCAACACCTATAGGAAAAGTGGAGAATGTACTTCCCTATGTAGACGTTCTTCTTGTTATGAGCGTAGAGCCCGGATTTTCAGGTCAAAAATTCATAACTTCTTCACTTCAAAAAATTGAAAAAGCAAAGAAAATACGAGAGTCAAAAAAACTGCATTATCTTATATCGGTTGACGGAGGAATAAACAACAAAACAGCGAGAGATGTACTAAAAGCAGGAGCAGATGTACTTGTGACAGGGAGCTACTTTTTTAAAAATCCTTTTAAAGTAGTAAAAGCCCAAATAGAGAAACTCACAATAAGTAACTCCTACTTATGACTACACTATTTAATTTAACGTAATATACTTCTGTAATTTCGATAAAATGATTCTCTTTGGTACTGCACCGATGATTTCGTCAACACGTGCACCACTTACAAAAACAGCAAGAGTAGGAATACTCATAATACCATATTGAATTGCAATGTTCTGATTGTCATCTACGTTGAGCCTCACTACTTTTATCTTTCCTTCGTATTCTTTTGCAATTTGCATTACTATAGGCTCAACCATTTTGCAGGGTACACACCATTCAGCCCAGAAATCCACAAGAACAGGTATCTCTGATTCCAATACTTCCTGTTTAAAATTAAGTTCATCTACCTTCATCATTAGAAAACCTCCTATTGGCTCAAAAGTTTATCAATCTCATCACTAATAATCTTTTCCATATTTGGATCATATCCAATTTTCGTAAAAGCAATCCCCCCTTTTTTGTCAATAATAAAGAATCGAGGAATACTCGTTGCACCATATTGTGATGCCACACCACCTTTTGCATCACTGATTACAAGGTAGTGCATATTATGAGATTTTATAAAATTTATCACATCATTACGATGTGCTGCAGTATCAAGATCTACCCCAATTACCACTACACCTTTATCCTTATACTTCTCATACAAAGCTTCTACATGAGGAATTGTCATCTTGCAAGGACCACACCATGTTGCCCAGAAATCCAACATAACAATTCTCCCTCTTAAGTCAGAAAGATGCATAATTTTTCCTGAACTATCTCGCCAGGAAAAATCAGGTGCCAAATTAGAATTTTTTGCAGTATTTGAGGTATTATTAGGTGCTGAGTTGGAATTGTTTGAAGTATTATTCCCCCCACAGCCTAAAAAAACTCCAACAGTAAGTAAAGCAATAAGCATTACCAACAAAATTTTTTTATTCATATTATAGCCTCTTTATTATCTTTATATTAAAGTTAATTATATCAAAAAAAGTAAAGCAGTCAAATGTACCATAGCCTGAGCGACTCATTTATACCATTAACATCAGAAAAACTTATAAAAATGAATATTAAACTTTTATAGATTTTTAAAAACCAGCTCTAATTTCATAGAGTGAGAAAAATTGTTCAATTCAAGATAAAATTAAAAAAGCTGAATAGCAGTGCTTGACTATTACTGCTTAAAATTTAAAAAAACAACAGATTGAGAAATCACAACAAGGAAGGCATCGTGAAAGCTTTAAAAAGATGTATAAAGTTAATAAAAAGGAGAAACCTCCTAATTAAGAATGGAGTAAGCGTGGCTCTTTAAGTTTTAACGAAATAATAAACCCTGTAAAGACAAGCACAAAAGTCATGGCAAAAAGCATCTTATAAGAAATAAATCTTACAAGGATTCCGCCTATTAAAGAGTAAGTCAAAACAGGAAATGTTAAAGTACCATTCAGACCGATATATGTGGGTCGCTCCTTCGGAGGAGCCGAATCAATGACAAAATTTGTGTATCCTACATTCATGCCCGAGAACATAAATCCTATGAGAAGAAAAACAATTGAATAGATATGAAAATTGCCATTTGAAAAGTATGCAACAAGAGGCACAAGAAAGCCTGCAACAGCTGTAAATACAACAACAGTTTTATTTCCTATATAATCGGATATATAGCCCCAGATGAGATTAGAAATTACAACACCCGCCATTTGGATTGTAAGAAAAGTACCTACTGTTTCCGGTGGAAAATGTAAATTACTCCTTGCGTAAATAATATAAAATGGCAGTGAGAACGAGCTTGCACCAATTAATACTTCGGCAATAAGGAAATTACGAAAGTTCAAGTCATTTATAAATATGCCACTTGCCTTCTTTATAAAAGTACTAAAAGGAAGAGATTGTTTGTGCACAGGCTCAATGGGCTCCTTTACAGAACCAAGAAAAACATAAGATGCAGAGACAAAAATAAACGATAGGGTAAAAATCAAGCCAAAATTTCTTGGGAATTGGATATTAGTATCTTTTAATATATACTTTACAGTGATCCCTGCAATTATTGCAATTATACCTCCCAACAGCCCGCGCAAGGCAAAAAATCTGCCTCTCAGGCGTGATGGTATTGCTTTGCCAAAAATGTCAGAAAATGGAATTGCTGCAAATCCACCCATCAATGTAAACAACCCAAATGATACAATTAAAATCCATAGCATAACCACGGGATGTTTCTTTGCAAAAAGAAAAGTAGAAAACGCAAGTAACCCCCAGCTTGCAGCGCGTACAGTTATTGCTTTTACAAGAAGAGGCTTTTTATTTGATTTATTTTCTAGGTGATTGGCTACAAAAAGCTGTGGTATTATGCCAAGTATCCCCCTGCCTTTTCCCATAATCATATAAGAAAAGCCAATAATTGCTGTTGAGGGAGTAAGCATATTTATAAATGCCGGGATAACAGTAGTAGTACTGCTAAAAGCAACACCACCGTTGAACAGGATCCCATGCATTAGCCCCATAAAGAAGTTCCAACGAAGATTCTTTGTAGAATACTGCATAAAGAGAATTGTACCAGAAATTCTATTTTATTTCAAATTGTTCAGCACAATTTGTATACATTTTCATGCTAAATGAAAGTACACTGTTATCGAGGTTAAAAATGTTTCAGCAGTGTATGAGTTGGGAGGGGTATACAGCGTAAATTATCCATATTCAAATATAATTTGAATTTTTCAATAGTTAAAGATATAAATGTCTTTTTGTCCGTAAAAAGATAGCAAAAATCAGTCTGCTGCTTTCGCAAGTTGAACTGAGCTACCTATTATACCAATAATAAGACCTATAGGACATATAATAATTGCTAGTATAAAGAAAACAAATTCATCTGTTGTTCCTAACTTCGTCCAGAAATCTGCGCCAAACCAGTATATAAACAATCCATAAATCAAATTATGCAGAAGTATGCTAATAATAATTCCAGCAGCACAAACACCGGTTAATATTAAGAATTTCCTAAGATTACCCTGAATCTTTTTCTTTGCCGTCAAAATTATAAGCCATATTCCACAAATAAGCAATAAAGTGCCTGCCGTAATAATAGATGGCAATATCAAATGTCTTGGGATTAAATTCTGAAAGATAATTACACTTAATAGTGCAACAAATGTAACTGATAATGTCCACAGTAAAGTCTTTACGGAAGTTTTCCCCAAAAATTCCATATTTATCACCTCCTTGCATTCATCCAACCTGTTTTTAGGATACCCATATATTTACTTTTGTCAACAACCTGAGTAAAATCTACACGGATCTTCCAATTCTTACGGAAACAAGAGAATGAAGCAAAGGGTAGAAACAGATTTGGAAGTTAGAAATAGAAAATGTATAATATATGAAAGCGATAATTTATAGGAGGCAAGAATGGCGGAGTTCCATTTAAAGTGTGAAAAAGGAGATATAAGTGAGTATGTGATGCTTGTTGGGAATCCCCAGCGAGCAAAAAAGGTATCAGAACTGCTCGAAAATGCAAAACTTGTAAATGAGAACAGAGATCTTTTTGTTTATACAGGGTTTTACAAAGGTGAAAAAATTACTGTTGCAACAACGGGAATGGGCGCACCTTCTACGGCAATTGTGCTGGAGGAGCTTGTTAATTTAGGCGGAAAAGTATTCATCCGCGTAGGTTCTGCCGGTGGCATTAATCCGAAACTCAACGTAGGTGATGTTGTTATCGCAACAGGTAGTGTAAGGGACGATGGCACAACAAAAGTATATCTTAAGGAAACATTTCCTGCAGTAGCAGATTTTGATGTGCTAAAAACAATGGTAGAAGTTGCAAAAGAAGTTAAAAAAGATACTGCTTACGGTGTTGTAATCTCAGAAGATGCCTTTTATATTCCGTACAGCAAAAAAGAGATAAATCTATTCGTCAAATCTAATGTAAAGGCAATAGAAATGGAAAGTGGATGCGTATTTGTTGTAGCACAATACAGAGGGGTAAAAGCAGGTGCTGTATTTGCACTGGATGGAAATGTTACCCTGAACAAAATAAAGCCAGAAGGAACTGAAGATATTTACAAAAAAGGTGAGGAATCAGCTATAAAGATTGGTCTTGAAGCGTTACTAAGACTTTCGAAGACAGGTATAAAGTAGAGGAAGAGGTAAAGTGCTAAACGTACTGGAAGCAAGTACTGCACTTGTTAAGAGTAATGTATGTACTGCAACAGGAACAACAAAAGCCTTGCATAAATAATGGATTGGACAAAAACATATTTTGACGAGTACTATATGCGCTATTTTCTCTTTCCACAGAATGAAGCATTAACGAGAAAACAAGTAAATGCAGTAGAAAAGTTTTTCAAAAAAGATAATCATCTACTTGATGCAGGATGCGGCATTGGAAGGCATTCTATACTACTTGCAAAAGATGGATTCTCCGTTTTAGGAATTGATAATGTGCCTCTGTATATTGAAAAAGCAAAAGTAGCTGCTTCTTCTTATCACCTGCCAAACGCGAAATTTTTGCAGATGGACGTACGCACATTATCCTATGAAAATACATTTGATGGTGTGCTAAGCCTCTGGTCTTCATTCGGATATTTTAGCGATGACATAAATTTCAGCATCCTGAGGAAATTCTATAAAGCCTTAAAAAAAGGTGGCAAACTCATCATTGATATAGAAAATAGAGATTACATCTTAAAATATTTTGTAAGGGATACATTTAACAGGAAAGGTGATATATTTATCGTTGAGAGAAGAAAGTTTCATCCTTTGAGTTCTATTGTATCGACACGACGTTATATCGTTGGAAAAGATATATACAAAGAATACCTACGTGATATAAGGATATACAGTGCAACAGAGATAATAAATCTATACAAACAAATTGGCTTCAATAGAATTCAAGTATTTGGTAATTATGAGCTCGAAAAATTTACAATAGATGCGAAAAGAATTATAATTTATGGTGAAAGAACTTGATTTGTTTTTAAATTCTGTTAAAATATTACAAAGTATGTAATATTTATGGAGGCATGAATGGATGCATTACTACAGGTTAAAAATCTTTCACTTGTGAAAGATAAGAAAGAAATTATCAAAGATTTTAGTATATCTATTGAGAGGTATTCAACATCTGTCGTTATAGGTATAAACGGGGCAGGTAAAAGTTCCCTTGCATATGTACTTATGGGATTGAAAGGATATAAGCCTGATAAAGGCACGATATATTTCAACGGTGAAGATATTACAAAATTTTCCATAACAGATAGGGGACGGCTGGGAATAACACTTGCCTGGCAAGCACCTTCTCACTTCGAAGGACTTACCGTAAAGGATTATATTCAGATTGGAGCAAAAAATAAATCCTTGAACATTGTAAGAGATGCGTTAGAGAGAGTTGCTCTGGACCCTTCTGTTTATCTAAATAGGATAGTAGATAAATCATTGAGTGGGGGAGAGAGAAAGAAAATAGAGCTTGCTGCAGTTTTTGCGATGCAGCCAAAACTCGCTATTTTAGACGAGCCTGATTCTGGTGTAGATGCAATTTCCCTGGAGAAGGTAATGCGGCTCATAAAAGATTTTAAAGAAATAGGTTCCACCGTACTGCTCATTACCCACAGAGATAGAGTAGTAGAAATAGCAGATAAAGCTTTTCTTATGTGCGGCGGGCAGATTGTGGAACAAGGCACACCAAAAGATGTAGCAACCTTTTTTAAAAATAACTGTACACAATGTGACCATAAAGGAATACCAATTATTAAAAAAGAGCTTTTGAAAGAAGAGGTAAAATAAATGGCTACAAAAATAATAGATGAATATCAGGCAATGATGGAAGCATATGAAAAAAGTGGTGGCAATATAGGAGAATTTGCAAATCCTAATGTGCCTTCCATCGTAATAAGCGGAAATAAAGTTTTAGGTAAAAATGAAATAAAAGGTTTAGCAATAGAACCTACTCCAACGAAAGACGGAGTAAATGTAAAAATCACCGTGAGAAGTGGTACCAGAATCTTGTACCCTATGGCACTGTGTTTTGGCGTTATACCCAAGGAAGGTGTGCAAATCATTAATATGGAAGCAATCATTGAAGATAATGCAGGCATGAATGCTATTTCACATTGTGTATTCCCAAATGCAGAGCATATTGTGCATAAGATGAACTATAAAGTTCACATAGGAAAGAATAGCTTTTTTAGGTATCAAGAGATTCATTTCCACGGTCCAAAAGGTGGTGTAGAAGTTGTACCATACACAGAGGGCACAGTAGGAGAAAATTCACTGTTTGTATCAACGTTCACATTGAAAGAGGGCAGAGTAGGAAAACTTGATATAAAGTATGATATAGACGTAATGAAAAAAGGAAAGCTTGAGCTTTATTCAAAGGTATGGGCAAAAGGAAAAGATACTATACGCATTGATGAGAAAGGTAATTTACGTGGAGAAAGATCAAAAGCTCTAATAAAAAGCAGAGTTGTATTACAGGATGAAGCAAGAAGCAAAGTGTACTCCACTGTAAATGCGTATGCCCCTTACGCAAGAGGCCATGTAGACTGTACGGAGATTGTGCAGGATAATGCAGTGGCGGAAGCTGTGCCAACTGTAGGAGTTTCAAATCACCTTGCAAAAGTAACTCATGAAGCAGCAATTGGTTCTCTTGACTCAAAAGAATTAGAAACACTTGAATCAAGAGGACTAAGTGAAGAAGAAGCAATAAAAGTTGTTGTAGGAGGTTTATTGAAGTAGTGTTAGTCACAACGCTTGAAGGTTATGCATTAAAAGCATTAATTTATCTTGCAGAAAAGAAGAGCAGGAGAGCAACAATCAAAGAAATCTCCAGAAAGAATAACGTCTCCTTCTCTTATATTCTACGTATATGCTCAATTCTGAGAAATAATGGCATATTGGACAGCATAAGGGGAAGAAAAGGTGGATACATTTTGAAACGTGACCCTTCTGATATATCTCTATATGAAGTGATAAAGACCGTAAGAAAAAACACTGTAGAGATCAGATGCGACTATGGGAAAAGAAAAGATGTACCCTGTACTCCTAATGATTGTGTATCCGTCCAGGCGTGGAAAAAAGTAAAAAAAAGAGTTGATAAATTATTTAAAGATATAAAACTATCAGATTTAATACCAAAGAAAGGAGAGTAAATATGGTTGTACAACAAACACAGATCATTGATGTATTAAAAAGTACATTTATCCCCGGAACAAAAAAAATGTTACTTGCAGTAGGAATGGTAAGAGGAGTAAATGTAAAAGGAGACAGAGTAAGTGTATCGGTTACAATACCTAAGGTTTCAAATGAAAATTTGGAAAAATTGAAAGAAGTCTTGACTAGCAGGATCAAACAGCTTGGTGTAACAGAAGTAAATCTTGAAATTGATTTCAAAAAGGAACAGAAGATCAAATACAGTATTGCTATTGCATCCGGTAAAGGAGGTGTAGGCAAATCCACGGTAAGTACAAATGTCGCCGTTGCACTTGCAAAATTAGGCAAAAAAGTAGGTGTGCTTGATGCAGATATTCATGGACCGAACCTACCCATTCTATTCGGCATTAATGAAAGGCCATACGTAAATGAAGAGAAAAGAATTATCCCTATTGAGAGGTACGGCGTCAAAGTAATTTCAATTGGTTTCTTACTTGAAAATCCTTCCACACCAGTAATATGGAGAGGGCCACTTGTGACAAAAGCCATTGAACAACTATACAATGATGTGGAATGGGGAGAGCTGGATTATCTTCTCATAGACCTTCCACCTGGAACGGGAGATGCAGCACTTACTGTGACGCAAAGTTTGCCACTAAAATATGGTATTGTAGTTACCACTCCACAAAAGCTTTCAGTCGCTGATGCCTCAAAAGCTTTGAGTATGTTCAAAGAAATGAAGATTCCCGTGCTGGGTATTATTGAAAATATGTCATATTTCATTTGCCCGAAATGCGGTGAGAGAAGTGAAATATTTGGTCATGGCGGCGGCGAAAAAATGAGCCTAGAAAACGGCGTTCCTCTCCTTGGAAAAGTCCCTTTAGAGATGAAAGTGAGAGAAGGCGGCGATAAGGGCATCCCTGCTATTTCTATGGAAGAAGATACAGAAACCAAGCATATATTTATGGGTATTGCCAAAAAGATTATGGAAGTTGTTTAGAGGTATTTATTTATATGAGAAGAGTCGTCATTTGGATCCTTGTAATCATTTTGGTATTTGGGTTTGTCTATGTAGGCAATAACATTTTTGCAGGTTATACAGGATCTAAAACAAAATCCTTGCTTGGATACATACCTGAAGTGCCACTTTTGTTAAAATTCAACAAGCAAAACTTGCAAAGTGTAGAAGTATTTTACCATCTTCCCAATTTTGTTTCCTATTTAGACTTTGGCAAAGCATACGTAATGGAAACTTATGATGGCTCTTCCCTCATCGTTTTTAATACCCTAACAAGTATATCAGAAGTATTGAGGACTTTAACCGAAACTTTAAAAGCTCAGAATAAGTTCACTCTGAAAAAGAAATGGGAAAGGGGTTTTCCAGTGGTTTATGCATTCGATGCAGATGAAAAATATTTTATCTCCGGATGGAGAAATTTCATTTTTATCAGCAAAATTTCTAGCGCACTTGAACCTATGTTTAACGGAATAACAGGGCAGGGAAAATACATAACGAATGATTCTTCATTCGAGAAATTATGGAATAGAAATAATGATTTTGAATGTTTTATTGCAGATAAAGCATATAATCCCTTTAATGATAAAATTAATATTCCTTTTTATCATTTTAATTATCCACTGAGTTTCACTATGAATAATAATACAATGCAAATATATTATATAAATCAAAGCATAGAAAACACTTTAATCCCTATTTATCATTTTGACAATGCAGTAATGGAAATTTCTTCAAGTAACATTATACCTGAACTTGCAGATAATGATTTATCCATTGTGTTCAGTGAAAAAACAGGACTTTTCTATGATAAGCTCGCAGCAGTTTTCTCGAATATTCCTTCAGAATTTGTCTTTTATAAGGATAATGAATTTTCACTTATTCTTTCATCCAACCCTACAAATAATGCAGAGTATAATAGACAGATAAGAGTACTTCTCCCGAAAGATGTAAAAGTAAAAAGCAAAATGTCGGACAATTACGTAATTACTCAATATATAACTCAACGCACAAATTTTTATACATTAACTGCTCCAAACCTTTTCATTATCTCTACAGAGAAAAACGCTCCACTAAAGACTATATCAAGCAGTAATTTCAAAAATGCAATTCTATTTATAAAAATCAACAAGGCTCTCAATAATACTATCTCATTTTATCATCTCTTTTTGGGTAAAATTGTCGTACCTAACGGCTTTACACAATGCAACTTATTGCAAACAAATATCTCTAAAGAAGGAATCATAAAAACAGAGATAAATTTTAGTGGTTGAGTTGAATTAGTTTGACTTCCTCCTCTTCCTAAAGAAGAAGGATTCCCACGACTAAGTAAACAGTCTGTAGGAGTGATACTCTCC
>CAYONU010000012.1:0-22006 GCA_964405445.1 uncultured Caldisericales bacterium
CTTTCTCCTTTCGGGAAGCATTGAAATGCGAGACTACTGCACTCTTTATTGTTGAGAATTTGCTCATTGACGAAAAGCTACTTTTTGCTATTATTATAGAGGAATGACTTATAAAGAAATAGGAGGGTTTGTATGATCCCAGCAAACGATTTGAGAACAGGTGTAACATTTGAAATGGATGGAAAGCTTTATATTGTTGTTTCTTTTCAACATATAAAGCCAGGCAAAGGTTCTGCTTTTGTGCGGGTAAAGATTAAAAATTTAGACGCAGGGAACATTATAGAAAAAACATTCAGGCCCGAGGAGAAGTTTAAAAAAGCTTTTCTCGAAAAGAAAAAGATGCAGTATCTTTACAGAGAGGGAGAAGCGTACGTATTTATGGACCTGGAAACGTATGATCAACTATCACTCTCTCCTGGTGAAGTAGGTGATGCTGCAAATTTTCTCAAAGATAACCTTGAACTTACCATAGTTTCTTATAAAGGAAGGCCTGTATCTGTGGTACTGCCCACGTTTGTTGAGCTTAAGATAATGCATGCTGAGCCTGGCGTAAAGGGAGATACAGCTACTACTGCAATGAAAACGGTTACTCTTGAAACTGGATATAAATTAAATGTGCCTTTATTTGTTAATGAAGGTGATATAATAAGAGTAGATACACGTACAGGTGAATATCTGGAGAGGGTGAATAAATGAGTAAAATTATTATTTCGGATGAAGCAATAGAAGCTATCATCCTTAATGCTACGTTAAGTGTAAATGGAGTATTAGATACCTGGAAGGGTATGGAAGAATATCTTCCCTACTTCAACAAAGATAAGAAGCATTTGCACGGTATTGATTTTGTTATAGATGGAAATGTGCTGAAAGTAAATATATTTATCATTGTAAAGTATGGGATAGACTTAAAAAAGCTTGGAGAAGAAATAGAGAAAAAGGTAAAGGAACAGGTCGAAAATATGACTCCATATAGAGTATCTATGGTAAATGTATTTATAGAAGATGTCAAGGATGAAGAGGAGAAGTAAATCTCGGGAGATAGCATTTAAAGTACTTTTTGCTGTGGACAGAGGGAAGAGCAGCGTCCCTGATGTATTCTCTCTGTTTCAGTATGAGTCTCCTGTTGTGCTGGATTACTCACTTCAGTTAGTGAATGGAACGTTAAAACACACAAAAGAAATTGATGGTATAATAGGCAAAAGCCTCAGGAACTGGGATTTTGAGCGGATATCCGTGCCTGATAAAGAAATCTTGAGGCTTGCACTCTTTGAAATAAACTATACAGAAGGCATTGATGATGGTGTTGTCGTATATGAAGCTGTTGAGCTTGCGAAAAAATACGGTACTGATAAGTCCCCAAATTTTGTTAATGGTATCCTTCGAGAGATATTAAGGGGAGTAAAAAGTGGGTCGAAAGAGACTTGAGGCTTATGTACACGGCTTTGTACAGGGCGTTGGGCTCCGCTACTTTATAAGGAGAAATGCATTAGCATTAAATATTACTGGCTTTGCGAAAAATTTATCGGATGGTTCCGTACAAGTTATTGCAGAAGGGGAAGAGAAAGCTCTCATTAAGTTACTTGGTATTTTACAGAGAGGTAATTCGTTCTCGCATGTAGAAAACGTTGATTATGTGTTTAAAGAGCCAGAAGGTAATTTATCAGGTTTTGAAACATATTAGGAGGTTGTAAATGGATATAGAGGCATATCTTAAAGAAAAAAAAGAACTTGTGGAGTCGGCACTTAAAGCAATGGTCGAACCTTTGAAGGGACGCTCTGTATTGTATGCAGCAATGTCTTACAGTCTGCTTTCAGGAGGAAAGCGGCTAAGGCCCATCTTGATGCTTACTGTTTACAACGCTAACAAAGAGGATGAAGAAGCTATTGTTCCTTTTGCCTGTGCTATTGAAATGGTACATACGTATTCTTTAATTCATGATGATCTACCCATTGTGGACAATAGCGATCTACGCAGAGGCAAGCCTACTGTCCATAAGGTATATGGGAGTGATATGGCACTTCTTGCAGGTGATGCACTCTTATCGCTTGCTTTTGAAATCGTTTCCAGTAATTCGAATCTCAAAAGGTTTGAAGAAAATGGTATTTTAAAAGTTGTGTATGAGTTTGGATTTTCAACAGGTGTAAATGGACTTGTTGGTGGGCAGGTAATGGATATAGTAACGAGCAATATGGACGATGTGGACAAGGATACGATACTGTACATCGAAGAAAAGAAAACAGCTTCTCTTATTACACTTGCATTAAGAGTAGGGGGAATCTTAGGAGATGCAGAAAAAGGTGAGCTTGACGCACTTACTAACTTTGGCTTGAACTTCGGGATAAGTTATCAGATTATTGATGATGTGCTGGACGCTGTTTCTACCCCTGAGACATTGGGGAAAGATACGGGGCAGGATAAGAAAAACAGAAAAGCAACGTTTGTTGCGTTGTATGGTGTAGAAAGGGCAAGGCAAATGGCAGGTGAATTTACACAGAAGGGCATTGATTTCCTTACGCCTTTCGGAGAAAAATACTCTACTCTTATCGAGATCGGCAAATATTCCTTAAAAAGAGTTAAATAATGACCGATGTGCTTCGCTTAATTGGTTCGCCAAAGGATCTCAACAAACTATCCTATGATGAATTAGATATACTTGCGGGAGAAATAAGAAAGCTTATCATACAAACTGTTTCCCATAACGGCGGGCATCTTGCGTCAAATTTAGGCACTGTGGAGCTTACGCTTGCACTGCATAGGGTGTTTGATTTCTCTAAAGACAAACTCATTTTCGATGTAAGCCATCAGGCATATACACACAAGATTATTACAGGGCGAAAAACACGATTTTCTACACTGAGGCAGTATAGAGGAATCAGTGGATACACAAACCCATTTGAAAGTAAGTTTGATACATTCATTGCAGGACATTCCTCCACATCCCTCTCTCTTGCACTTGGCTTCGCTACAGTAAGGGAACTCAAAAAAGAAAAATATGAAATTGTTGCTGTAATTGGTGATGGTGCACTCACTGCAGGAGAAGCATACGAAGGTCTAAACAACTTGGGAAGAGCAGGTAAAAAAGTTATTATTGTGCTGAATGATAATGAAATGTCCATATCTAAAAATGTTGGGGCAATCTCTCAATATCTGTCACATGTGCGCTCATCTTCTTTTTATCAGACAATAAAAAGCAAACTTCCACGAACTATTATAGGAAAAAGAATTAAATTAAGTATAAAAAATTTATTTATGCCTACTGTTTTCTTTGAAGAATTAGGTTTTACGTATTTGGGTCCAATTGATGGGCATGACATCAAAAAGCTTGAAAAAACATTCCAAAGGACAAAAAACATACCATCCTCTGTTGTGGTACATATTGTTACAAAGAAAGGGAAGGGATACCAATTTGCTGAGGAAAATCCTTCTAAATTTCACAGTGCTCATCCTTTTATTATACAAACAGGCAAAAGCAAAAGTAAGACTTCAAAGAAAACATTTTCGGAAATATTTGGGGAAGCTCTTGTTGAAGAAAGCGAAAAGGACGAGAGAGTTTTTGCGATTACTGCTGCTATGCAGGATGGTACTAAAACGAACCTGGTGAAGAATATGTTTCCGGATAGATTTATGGACGTAGGTATTGCAGAGCAGTGTGCAGTAACCACTGCAGCTGGTATGGCAAAGGCAGGACTGAAGCCTGTCGTTGCTATTTATTCTACATTTTTGCAGCGTGCTTACGATCAATTAGTGCATGATATAGGTATTTTGAAAGTGCCTGTCGTATTTGCACTTGACAGGGCTGGTGTTGTATCTGCTGATGGGCCGACTCATCAAGGTATTTTTGATCTTTCTTATATGCGTACTATACCAAGTTTTGTTGTTATGGCGCCAAAGGATGATGCAGAGTTAAAAGCAATGCTACATTTTGCATTAACATTAAATATACCTTCCTCTATTCGCTATCCAAAGGATTATGCAAAAGAAAACACTCTTCCCCTCGTTCCTGTTGAAATGGGTAAAGCAGAGCCCTTTTATTCTGGCAGCGATCTTCTCATTGTATCTATTGGTGTGATGTTTTATCCTGCACTGGAAGCAAGAGAGATGCTTCAGAAAAACGGTATCTCTGCAGGTCTTATTAATGCACGCTTTGTAAAACCCTTGGACGGAAATCTCATACTGAGCGAAGCAAAGAAATCAGGTAGAGTAATAACTGTAGAAGACAATACGATAAAAGGTGGATTTGGCGATGCAGTAACTGAGTTTCTTTCCCAGTACGGCATAAGAGTGCGCATAATAGGAATTAACGATTTTTTCCCTGAGCAGGGGGATAGAAAATTCCTTATGGAAAAATACGGATTGAGTGCAGAACATATTGTTGAAGTAGGAGAAGAATTTGTCAAAGAAAAGAATTGATGAAATATTAGTGGAAAGGAATGTATTTAAAAGCAGGTCTGAAGCAAAACGTTTTATTATTGAAGGGAAGGTCTTGTTGAATGGTCAAATTGTGCAAAAGGCAGGCACATTTGTAAAAGAAACTGATGAAATCACATTAAAAGAAAAGAAAAAGTATGTGGGAAGAGGCGGGTTAAAACTAGCGTTTGCCCTTAAAACATTTGATGTAAAACCAGAAAGGTTGGTATGTGCTGATATAGGTGCATCCACTGGTGGCTTTACTGATTGCTTGCTGAAAAATTATGCAAGGCGGGTTTATGCAGTAGATGTAGGGTACGGACAGTTCGATTATACTTTACGTAACAATTCATCTGTTATTCTTCTTGAACGGACTAATGCACGCTACCTAACAAGTAAAGAAATCCCGGAGAAAATAGATCTTATTACGATGGATGTATCTTTCATTTCTATTTTAAAGATTCTTCCTGCACTTATTCCACTGATGAAAGAGAAAAGTACAGTTGTTTCTCTCATCAAGCCACAATTTGAAGGGAGAAGAGAATACCTGAAGAAAGGCATCATAAAAGATAAAGAGTTCCACATAAAAATTTTGTCTGACCTTTTAATCAATATTTCTCATCTTGGGCTTTGCGTAACGGATGTAACTTATTCTCCTATAAAGGGCAATAAGGGAAATATTGAATTCTTTTTTAAGATAGAAAAGGAAGAAAGGCTTGTGAATTTTCCTCTTATTCATAAAATAGTAGATGAAGCATGGGAAAGGTTGGAAAAATGAAAATAGGAATCTTTTATCTTGATGGAGTAGAGATCGAAGAAGCTACTAAAGAACTTGTAAGTTTCTTTAAAAAGAGAGACGTGGAAGTTTTAGTTAATGACGAACTAAAAAATGCAAAGCATAATGAGGATATGATTATTGTAAGTCTTGGGGGTGATGGTACATTTCTGAAAGCTTCTCGTGTAGGGATAGAAATCGGTGTGCCTATTATTGGTGTAAACCTTGGAAACTTGGGCTTTCTCACGGATGTTGAAGCAAGGGACCTTTTTGATGCTGCCGAAGAACTGCTGAAAGGACATTTTTTTATAGACAAAAGAGCAATTCTTATGTGTACTGTGATAAGTGAGGGTAGTGAAGAAAAAGCGTTCTATGCTGTAAATGATTTTATCCTTATGAGATACTTACATGGCAAATTGTTGCATAGTGAAGTTTTCATTAACGGCGTAAATGCAGGAAAATTCAGAAGCGATGGCCTTGTTGTAGCAACGCCCACAGGTTCTACTGCTTATGCGCTCTCTTTAGGTGGGCCTGTTATTACACCTTTTTCTTCTGTGTATGAATTGGTATTTATTGCACCACACAAGCTCTCTGCGCGGCCTGTTATTCTTTCTAACAAAGATGTCCTTTCTCTGAGGATTCTCTCTAAGGATCCAGTCTCCTTTCAGAGAGACGGTGAAGAAGCGTTGAGATTGAAGATATTTGATCGGCTCGTTTTTAGAAGTGCTGAAAAACAACTTTCTGTAGCGCATCTAAAGAAGAAGAACTTTTTCAGTGTTTTAAATAAAAAATTTGGATGGGGGGAATAGATGCTTGCAGGTATTTTAATAACAGATTTTGCTATTGCTAAAAAGGTTGAGCTTTCTTTCAAAAATAATCTTGTTATTATTTCCGGTGAAACAGGCGCAGGTAAAACAATCCTGGTAAAAGCATTAGCGGCAGCGTGTGGTGGAAGTGCAAGCAGTAATTTAATTCGTAGTGGAAGTGACAAAGCACAGGTGGAAGTGAGCTTTACACTGAACGATGTGCCAGGAGTTGTCGAAGCACTGAAAAAATTTTCTCTGTTTGAAGGAGAAGACATTGTAATTCTATCAAGAGTTATTGATAAGAATAGAACGAGGGCAACAATCAATGGTCATCCTGTCCCAATAAAGAGTTTACTTGCATTGGGGCGTATGCTCATTGATATGCATGGTCAGCACGAAGTGCAATCCCTGCTGGACAATTCTAAACATATTCTGCTTTTAGATCGTTACGGGGGTGAAAAGCTTCTTTCCCTGAAAAACACGGTTAGTTCAGAAATTGCTGAATACAGGAGAATTTCAAAAGACCTTGAGGGACTCATAGCACAGGATAAAAAGTATAAAGAAGAGGTGGATTTCATTAATTTTGAGGTGGAAGAACTTGAAAAGGCAGAGCTAAGAGAAGGGGAAGAGGAAGAACTCAATAAAAAGGAAAAAATATTGTCCAGTGCACAGGAACTTGCAAGCCTCATTGAAAATTCTAAAATACTCCTTTCCGGAGAGGAACAAAGCATTATAGATCTTATTGGTGTACTTATGAAAGACTTGCAGCGTGCATCCTCCATTGATTCCTCGCTTTCTCCTTTAAGCAAGCAGGTAGAAGATATGGAAGTTCAACTCAAAGAAATTGGAAGAGATCTTGATACCTATAGGGATAATATTGTTTTTGATGCTGAACAGCTCGCTGCTGTTGAAGAACGACTTTCTTTATTATCTGCACTAAAATTAAAATACAAAAGGACAATTCCCGAACTGATTGCTTACCTTGAAGAACTAAAAGAGCGTTCACATTCCTTTAATTCTCTTGAAGAAAGGATTAAAACATTAAGAGAGCAAAAGGAAAATCTTCTTTCAAGAATGGAGCAGGATGCAAAGGAACTCTCTTTTTTAAGGAAAGAAGTAGCAAAGCAATTTGAGAAAAAAGTAATGGAAGAGTTAAAGGACCTTGCTATGGAAAATGCTCACTTTAAAGTTTCTTTCAGAACGATAGAAGATGCAAATGGCATTATAGTTGATGGGAAAAGAGTAAAACTTCTTTCAGGTGGAATAGATGTTGTTGAGTTTCTCATTGCTCCGAATCCCGGAGAGGATTTAAAACCACTTGTTTCTATTGCTTCGGGCGGAGAACTTTCCAGAGTGATGCTTGCAATAAAGAGAGTACTTGCAAAGGTAGATGAAATACCCGTACTTGCTTTTGATGAAGTAGATGCAGGTATAGGAGGAAAGACAGGAGAAAAAGTTGCGGAAAAATTGCTTGATATATCACGTTATAGGCAGGTCATCTGTATTACTCACCTGCCTCAGATTGCTTCTCTTCCGGGCGAGCATTTTGTTGTGGAGAAAACAATTAAGGATAATAAAACATTCCTCAATGCAAGAAAATTAAATAATTATGAAAGGATAGATGAAATCGCACGTATGATTTCAGGAACGAACGTTACAAATACAACAATACAACAGGCAAAAGAATTGTTAAGGAGATGGCAATGAAAATTTTGGTAATTAACCCGGGCTCTACGTCAACAAAGATTTCAGTGTTTAACAATGAAGAGCCTATCTTTACAGAATCTATTCATCATTCTGCGGATGAACTCTCACAGTTTCATTCGTTTTTAGAGCAAAAAGATTTCAGAAAAAAGAAAGTTGAAGAAGCACTTGAAAAGCACAATGTTCCTCTAAACGTTTTCTCCGCAGTGATAGGCAGGGGAGGGATTTTAAAGCCTATTGAAGCAGGTACCTATCGGATTAATAAAAAATTGCTTGATGATCTCATTCATTCAAATGTAGAGCATGCATCTAATCTTGGAGGTATCATTGCATACGAAATGGCAGATAAAATGAGTATTCCCGCATACATAGCTGATCCTGTTTCTGTCGATGAATTTATAAAACTTGCATATATATCCGGGCTGAAAGAAATCCGGAGGCGTTCTTTATTACATACTCTGAATATCAGAGCCAATGCGTACCGCTATGCAAGGGAACAAGGAAAAACGTTTAAAAACTTGAATGTCATTGTTGCACACCTTGGTGGAGGTATTTCTATTGCACCTATTCAAAGAGGAAAGATCGTTGATGTAAACAATGCAAATGAAGGAGGGCCGTTTTCGCCGGAAAGAGCAGGGGGATTGCCGGACATTGATATTATAAATATGAGTTATTCGGGGGAATACAAAAGAAAGGACCTTATATATCTTCTTACAAAAAAAGCTGGGCTTATTTCCTATCTTAACTCAAATAATGTAAAAGAAATAATAGAAAGAATAAAGAGCGGGGATAATTATGCACAGCTTGTGCTTGATGCGATGTGCTATCAGGTTGCTAAAGAAATCGGCGCTATGGCGACTGTACTGGAAGGCAATGTAGAGGCAATCATTCTTACGGGTGGTATTGCTTATAGTAAAGAGATAGTAAATGCAATAAAAGAGAGAGTAGAATGGATTGCACCAATTGTCGTGTATCCTGGTGAAGAAGAGATGAAAGCACTTGCAATGGCAGCCCTCAGAGTGCTGAAGAAAGAAGAGAAAGAAAAAATATATTCATAGGAGGTCGTTTATGATAAAGAGTTTTGAGGAATTATTTTTACATTTGAAATCAAAGGGCAGAGAAAAAATTATTGTGGCAGGCGGAGAAGATATTGAAGCAGTAAAAGCAGTAAAGAAAAGCTATGATTATGGTTTTGGGAAAGGTATACTTGTAGGCGATGAAGAAAAAATAGAGAATGTGTTAAAACAATTCCCCGATAAAGATTTTATCGAAAAAATTATACCTGCAAATGAAGAAGAAAAGGGATACATTGCTGTACAAGAGGTAAAAAAGAGTGGTGTATTATTAAAGGGGCAAATAAAAACTGCATATTTGCTTAAAGCGGTGCTTGATAAAGGAAATGGGTTGAGAACAGGTAGAATTATAAGCGATGTATTTGTTTTTGAAGATACAAGAGACAACGATAAAAAACTTGTTTTGATGAGTGACGGAGGGGTAAACATTAATCCTGATGTTAATGCGCTTGTTGCTATTGTACGGAATGCTACTGAAGTTGCACATAAGTTAGGGAATGAAAATCCACATGTTGCAATGCTTGCTGCAGTGGAAGTAGTAAATCCTGAAATGGAAGAAACAATGAATGCTGCAATAATTGCCCAGATGAACAGACGTAGGCAGATAAAAGGATGTATAGTGGATGGGCCTTTGGCACTTGATAATGCAATTTCTCTGTATGCTGCAAAGAAAAAGGGAATTCAATCTGATGTAGCAGGAAAGGCAGATATTTTGATAGTGCCAAATATTGTTTCTGGGAATATTTTTGGTAAGTCTATTGCATATTATGCAAATTTTCAAAATGCTCATATAATAGTAGGAACGAAAGTACCCGTTATGATACCCTCGCGCGCTGATAAAAGTGATGTAAAGTTTAACTCGATAGCGCTTGCAATAGCAAGTAAAAATTAAAAATAAGGAGGATTTACATGGAGCCGATAAAGCATTTAGATGGAATTGTTGAGGCAGTAAAGAACAGAGAGGCAAGAGTTGTAGCAGTTGCTTATGGGCAGGACCTACATACACTCCAGGCAATTGAAAAAGGTGTTAAAGAAGGTCTATTTAAAGCAATTGATTTTGCAAGTAAAGATGAAGTAGGGATGGTGGCAAGTGCAAATGGCATTGACACATCTCTTTTTGAGGTTGTAGATGTCCCCGAAGAGAAAGAAGCGGTGCATCAAGCTGTAAAAGCTGTGAGAGAGAGAAGAGCAGATGTATTGATGAAAGGACTTTGCCATACAGCGAATTATATGAGAGGCATTTTAAACAAAGAGGAAGGTTTGCTCCCTCCAGGACATATTCTTTCTCATGCTACCGTTATAGAAATTGCTACATATCCGAAGTTACTCATTGCATCTGATGTAGCTGTTGTTCCGTACCCGGATTTGAATATGAAGGCGCAAATGATTGGTTACGATACAGTTATTGCACACAAGTTGGGAGTGAATGTTCCAAAAGTTGCTGTGATTGCTGCGGTAGAAACGGTAAATCCAAAGATGCAGGCAACAATAGATGCAGCACTGCTTTCCAAAATGAATGATAGAAAACAGATAAAAGGGTGCATTGTTGATGGACCGCTTGCAATGGATCTTGCTGTATCAAAAGAGGCAGCAGCCATTAAAAAGGTAGAATCAGAAGTTGCAGGGGATGCTGATATTCTCATCTTTCCAAACATCGAAACAGGTAACGTTTTTTACAAAACTACAACAAAGCTAGCTAATTCAAAAATAGCAGGCGTTGTTACAGGTACCACTGCGCCGGCCGTTCTTACATCACGTGGAGATAGTGAAGAATCAAAATTTTATTCTCTGGCACTTGCGGCGTTTATGGCTGAAAAATAATTTGACAAAACTTGATGTAGTAATAAAATGGGTAAAATTTTAGAAAATAGATGAGGGGTGCAGAAATGAGTGAAAAAGATGTAAAAGGGTTTTACGATGAAGTAAATCCCGATGATGTAAAATCTATTCTGGAGAAGGCAAACGAAAAGAAGCTTCCCAGGGAAGAGGTTGAAAAAGCTGTTCCTATTAAGAAGGAAAGTGTAGAGAAAAAGAAGGAAGGGGCAGATTCTATGAAGACAATTTCAAAGGCTTATGTCCCAAGAGTACTGAGAAGGGGAGATATTATTCCTGTTACAGTCGTAAAGCTTGAAACTGACGGTATAATGGTAAACGCAGGAGGAAAAGGAGATTATTTTATTCCTTTAAAGAACCTTAGCGCTAAACGGGTTAATTCTCCGGGAGAAATAACAAAAGTTGGGGATAAAATTGATGTCTATGTGATGAAAACTAGAGATGCAAAGGGTGGTGCAATTCTGTCCAAGAGAAAAGCAGACTATGTGAAAGAATGGGAAGAATTAAGCAGCGCCTGTAAGGAAGGAAAAAGAATCAAGGTAAAAGTAACCAAAGCTACTAAGGGAGGGCTGCTCGTAAATATCAATAGTGTTGTGGGATTTCTTCCTCAGTCCCATATTGACTTAAAAAAGGCTAAAGACCTTAAACCGTTTGTTGGAAAAGAATTAGAAGTAAAAGTTCTCGAAATAAATCCATCTATTCGACGTGTCATTGTATCACACCGTGAGGTGATGAGAGAAGAGCAAGAAAAAGAGAGAAAAGAGGCCCTTGTAAGTATTAAAAAGGGACAGATTCTGAACGGAGTTGTACGGACGATAAAGGATTTTGGCATCTTTGTAAATATAGGCCATGGTATTGATGGATTTGTACGCTTAAATGAACTTACCTGGGGGAGAAGAAAATTGCCCAGGGAAGTTGTTAAGGTGGGTGAGGAAGTAAATGTAAAAGTTTTGAGTGTAAACTTGAACACGGGTAAAGTAACGTTGAGTTTAAGGCAAACAAAACCTTACCCCTGGGATGTCGTCGAGGAGAAATTCCCTGTTGGAAGCATTGTTGAAGGTACAGTGATACGAATCCATCCATTTGGCGCAGTTGTGGAGCTTGACGAAGGTATTACTGGACTTGTACATATATCTCAGCTGGATACAAAGCGTGTTAATAAAGTAGATGATGTTGTAAAGTTGGGTGACAGGATAAAGGTAAAAGTACTTACTATTAATAAAGATAAAAGGAAAATGAGGCTAAGCAGAAGGGCGGTGCTGGAGGAACAAAATGGCTAATAAATTGAGGCTTGGCATAGATAAAGTTAAGCAGTATCTTCCCCAAAGAGAGCCTTTCCTTTTTGTTGATGAAATTACTGAAGTTGTACCTGGTAAAAGTGTAATAGGCAAAAGGAGACTGCGAAAGGACGAATTCTTTTTTAAAGGTCATTTTCCACATTTCCCAGTTTTTCCCGGCGTGCTTGTTGTAGAGACAATGGCGCAGGTCTCTGCATTTATCATTCTTACTATACCTGGCAATGAAAAATTATTTGGATTGTTTACGGGCATAGAACATTTTGAGTTCAAAAAATCCGTATATCCAGGAGATACCTTGATTATCAAATCAAATTTTATCAGCTTTAGACATGGTATTGCAAAAAGTATAGGTAAAGCCTATGTAAATGGGAAACTCGTTGCCCAGGGTATAGTTTCAGCGTTCTTTTCAACGAAGGAAGAGGTTTTGAACAAAGAAGGTGTAGCAAGTGCGTAGTGTCGGGATTCTTGGTGTGGGAAGTTATGTTCCTCAAGAAAGAGTTACAAATTTTGATATGGAAAAGATACTCGATACATCGGACGAGTGGATAAGGACAAGAACGGGTATAAAGGAAAGAAGGTTTGCTGCACCGGATCAGGCAACCAGTGACCTTGCAACTATTGCTGCAGAACGTGCAATAAAGGATGCAGGAATATCTCCCGAAGATATAGAACTCATCATTGTAGGTACAAATTCTCCTGATACTTTGTATCCTGCAACAGCCTGCCGTGTCCAGGCACAGATCGGTGCAAAGAATGCAGCTGCTTTTGATTTGCAAGCAGGCTGTACTGGATGGATCTATGCTGCTACAGCAGGTGCACAATTCGTTAAAACAGGAATGTATAAATATGTACTTACGATAGGTGCAGAGGTTATCACAAGGATGATGGATAAAACAGATAGATATACATATGTACTTTTTGGTGATGGTGCAGGCGCAGCAGTTTTAGGCAATGTAGAAGATGGTGGCTTTCTCTCTTCCGAACTTTATGCTGATGGCAGTCTTGCAAGGCACCTTGTTCTGCCAGCTGGAGGTTCCCGTATGCCTCTAAGTCAGGAAGTGCTGGATAAAAGGCTTCAATATACAACAATGGATGGGAGAGATGTTTTTAAGTTTTCTGTCCGTGAAATTGTAAGACTCTCTAAGAATGTGATTAAAAAAGCAGGACTTACTGCAGATGATATTGATTGGTTTATTCCACATCAGGCAAATCTAAGGATCATCAATGCAGGAATAGAAAGGCTTGGTATTCCTGAAGAAAAGGTTGTTATAACAATCGATAGGTATGGAAATTCTTCTGCTGCCACGGTTCCTGTTGCTCTGGATGAAACATATAGAGCAGGAAAGGTCAAAAAGGGAGATAAAATTCTTATGGTATCATTTGGTGCTGGTATGACATCAGGTGCATTCGTTGTAGAGTGGTCAAAATGATTGCTTTTGTTTTTCCTGGTCAGGGCTCCCAATATGTAGGGATGGCAAAAAAGGTACCATATTCTTCCCTAAAGAAGGAATTATTTACTAAGGCTTCGGATTTTTTAGGGTTTGATCTTGAGCACATCTGCGACAATGGGCCTATGGAAAAACTTACTTCAACGGATGTTACTCAGCCTGCTTTGTTTACTATATCCGCAATTTATAATGTAATGCTCAGGGAAAAGCACGTTGTCCCCGATATTGTAGCTGGGCACAGCTTGGGTGAATACTCTGCGCTCTTTTCAGCAGAAGTGCTTTCTTTTGAAGATGCACTGTTTCTTGTACAAAAGAGAGGCAAGCTTATGAAAGACGTTTCTGAAAAGTCCCCTGGAAAAATGCTTGTTGTAATAGGTTTACCTACAGGGATGTTACGAGAAGTAATAGAAGAATCGTCTGACCAAGGAACAGTTGTTGCAGCAAATTTCAATTCGCCAAAGCAGATCGTCCTTTCCGGTGCAACGAAAGCAATAGAAAAAGCAAAGATAGTAGCAAAAGGAAAAGGTGCAAGAATTGTAAAAATATTGAATGTCTCTGCCCCTTTTCATTCGCCCCTGATGCAACCTGTTATCCCTGAAATGAGTAAGTTTATAGATACTGTAACGTTTAACAAGCCTGTTGTACCCATCGTACAAAATGTGACTGGCATAATTTCAGAGACTGTAGAATCAATAAAAGAGAATTTGAAAAAACAATTAGTCTCCCCGGTGCTTTGGACAAAGTCTTTAAATACAATGCAAAAGTTAGGCACAGATAGATTTATTGAAGTAGGTCCTAAAAATGTATTGAAAGGACTTATTAATAGGACTCTTAAGGACGTTTATGTTGATACGGCAGAGGTGATGATGAATGCTTAAAATCGATTTAACTAATTTAAAAGCTATTGTAACGGGCGGTTCGCGTGGTATAGGGAAGGGTATTGTACGTACACTTTCAGAATGTGGTGCTGATGTGGCTATTCTCTATGCACACAATAAAGGAGCTGCAGAAGAAGTAGAAAAGGAAATAAAAGAAAAAGGGAGAAAGGCAGTTACATTTAAATGTGATATATCATCAGAAGATGATGTTGTACATACGGTTGAAGAGATTTACAATGGGTTTGGTCGCATTGATATCCTCGTGAATAATGCCGGAATTAACAAAGACAACTTGATTTTAAGAATGAGTTCAAAGGATTGGAGCAAAGTGGTTGATACAAATTTAAAGGGTGCATTCCTTATGACAAAATACGCAACGAAGTATATGATGAAGAATAGATTTGGGCGGATTGTAAACATTGCTTCCATTGTAGGAATAACAGGCAATATAGGACAGGCAAATTATGTTGCTTCAAAAGCAGGAATAATAGGTTTTACAAAAGCGACTGCTATGGAATTTGCATCAAGGAATATCACAGCGAATGCCATTGCTCCAGGTTTTGTCGAAACTGATATGACAAAGGGATTGCTCAGTAAGGCAAAAGAACAATTTTTGGAGAAAATATTGTTAAGAAGAACTGGAAAACCAGAAGACATTGCTAACGCAGTAGCATTCCTTGTATCTCCTCTTGCTTCTTATATTACAGGAGAAACGATCATTATTGACGGAGGATTGTCCTTAGGTTAAATTACTCTTCTCTGCTTTCAAAGTTTCTCCAATGTTTTTAAGAAATAGATATGAATATACCTGAAAATAATTTTCAATGCCTGAGAGTTTCTTTTACAAATTGCTTTCTATTAAAAGGTAAAGATGGATACCTGTTGATTGATACGGGGTTTCCTGGCGAATATAACTCATTCCTTGAAAAATTAGCAAAAATTAACATTAATATTTCTGAAATAAAATACCTGTTAATCACTCATTGCCATATTGACCATATTGGCTTTGCATATGAGATCGTTAGAGATAGCGGGGCAAAGATAATAATCCATAAAAAAGGCATACAGATTTTGGAAAAAGGCAATCTGCAAGGTGCATTAAAAAAGAGAAAGTTTCTTAACCCCTGCATAAAATTTATTACGGAAGCCTATTTTAATTTATCTTCTCGTAAACGGACTTTCCCTCCGCTTAAACTTACAAAGGATGACTATATCATTAGTGATGATAATTCTAAGATATTAAATGAAATTGGGATTAACGGAAAAATAATATATACTCCAGGGCACTCAAATGATTCCATATCAGTATTACTATCAAATGGTGATGCCTTCGTAGGAGATGTTGCAACGAACTCTTTCTATTTCAGGGTTTGCCATAGTGGACATAAACCAATAATTGTGCAAGACATAGTAAAAGTATACAGGAGCTGGAGAAAGTTAATAAGCTATGGAGCAAAAATGATTTATCCTGCTCACGGATCTCCTTTCCCCGTTAAGAAGTTAGTATTTCCTATTGATAATCAAATAGGAATTTTATAGACAGCAGCTAAACTTGCTTTGCCTTCCTTGGAAAGTGATTTTAAAATTGGAATAATGTTTTCTTTATAGTTTTTTCTAAGGAGTCCTTTATCTACTTTATGCGCAACTAGGAGTGGAATAACGACATCCTTGTTAGGGATAGCGAGCTGCGACATTGAAATGTCATTTATTCCATTATTTGAAAAATTTTTAATGGCATTAGATATCATTCCGGCACTTATTATTGACTTCTCAATGCCACTTTTTTCTGGTACAACACCTGCAATAAATATTCTGCCGCTTTTGTAGTGTTTAAGGCCAAAGAAATTTGCTGCGGTAACTGCAATTTCTTTTCTTATGCGTTCACCTATACTGTTGCTTTTAATTTTCTCCAGTACTTCGTTGAAGTTGGGTACTGAGATGCTTATACCAACAGTCTCATTTTTCATTGTATCTTTTACTACGTAGACGTTGTCCCAAAAAAGCGGTATAAGAATTTTTATGCCTGAAACCATATAGTTAAATTCTTTTGCTGTAAGAGTTCTTCCATGAATATGTTCTTCACTGAGCCATGCATCTCTATAGACTTTGTAAATACCATTCAAATGCTTGGATAAGGTAAATTTGTTTATCTTGATCATCTTGATTTTTGCCTTGTTTTTTTCGCTGAGAAATTGATTTGCAGTATTAAGTAGCCGTTTCCAGTTCTCTATATCTTGTTTCCGATATCGAATGGATGTCCAGTAGTTATCTGTCAACACACCACTTTGATTAAAGACTTCTTCATACCACAATGGATTGTCTGGTTCCATAAAATAGATAAAACTCCCTGCAATGCGCAGGCCTACAATGCCTTGTTCATTTGGCCTACCCGGTCCTATAAGATATTTTAGCGAGGGATCTTTTTTCTTAAACTCTTTTGCCTGTTTTATGCTTATTTCAAGAATCTTTTTTCCAACTTCTATATTCTCAAATTCAGGCCATCCCAACCATACAACTGCCTCTCTGTTATAAATGGAATGATATTCATTGTATAACGGATCATACAGTATAATACTCCTGCCTACAGGTTTGTTTTCTTTATACACAACGATGAATTTTGCATCCGTATTTTTATCCTTTGTTTTTGTGTTAAAATAGGGGTTTTTACGCGGGTTTAGGTCATTTTGTTCACCAATCAAAATAAGATATTTTTGCTCTTCTACTCCCTCTCTTGCATTATATCCCGCTGCCACAAGTTTATTTGTAACTTTTCCATCTACTTCTTCTTTATTATATATAACAGCATAATATTCATTATCTTTACCAAATCTTATCTTTTGCATGACCTCTTCCTTTTTGATTTATTATGACCAAACTTCAAAAATAGTCAATAGTATACTTTTTTATTTTTCATAATTGATTAAAATATCTATGTGAAAATACTTTATGCTGTTTGCTCTTTAGGGTTAGGACATGCAACGAGAAGCCTGCCTTTAATAAAAGCTCTTGTAAATAGGGGTGATGAGGTATATATTCTTAGTCATTCAAAAGCGCTTGATTTACTGAAAAAAGAATTAGGGGGAAGCGTTAAAGAATATATTGATTATCCGGGCTATCCTCCGCTTGAAAGAGGCTATGGCAAAGCGATTTTTTACTTTTTCTTGATCGGCGATTTAATGCGGACTGCAAAAGCAATCGTAAAAGAACGTATATTCACTAATAGGGTTGCAGAAAGGTACGGAATAGAAAAAATTATAACTGATGGAAGGTATGGTGTTTTTTCCTTGTCTATCCCTTCTTTTATTATTTCTCACCAGTTGCGTTTTGCAAGTTTATTTTTTGAGAAGTTAACAGAAAGAAGTTCTGAAATTGCAAACGGAATTCATTTCTTGAACTTTAAAAGAATTCTTGTGCCAGATTTTGCTGATGCTAATGTATCTCTCTCCGGGAAACTAAGCCATAATTTGCATTTCATTCCAAAAAGTAAGATCAAGTACATAGGTCCAATTTCCAGTTATAAGAAGATTGATACATCATTAGATGTTGATTATTTGTTTATTATCAGTGGCTTTATAGCGGATGAGAGAAAATCTTTTGTATCAGCTTTGTTTAATCAGGCAAAAGGGTTAAAAGGGAAAAAAGTATTTGTCTTAGGTAATCCTGGAGAAAACAAAGTAAATTACTATAAAGATTATAACATTACTGCATATTCTTATGTAGATGGAGAAGAGCGTATAAGGCTTATGAACAGAGCAAAGTTTATTATTTCCCGCACAGGGTACACAACAATTATGGATCTTGCAGAGCTTGAGAAAAAAGCGTTACTTGTTCCAACGCCGGGTATGAGCGAGCAGCACTATCTTGCTCGTTTCCATAAAGCAAGAGGGACATTTTATACTGTTCCCCAGAACCGTATAGACATTAAGAGAGATTTGCCTATAGCAATGTCTTTTTCGGGAATAAAGCCAATTTTTAAAACAGAAACTTCAATAAAAAATTTTCTTCAGGTAATTAATTGATAACAATGTTCGTTAAAAAGATAGTTATACGTCAATTTGGAGATTTAAGCATCTTCTTCAGATACATTCCTGTATAAGAGTTTGGATTGTTTAAAACTTCTTCCGGAGTACCTTCTGCAACAATATATCCGCCTTTTTTCCCAGCTTCTGGACCGAGGTCTATGATATAATCAGCTGATTTTATTATGTCAAGATTATGCTCAATGATAATGACAGTATCGCCTCTGTCTACGAGTCTGTTTAAAACATTGATGAGTTTATGAATATCTGCGAAGTGCAGACCTGTTGTTGGCTCATCCAGAAAATAAATTGTCTTTCCTGTGCCTCTTTTTTGCAATTCTGATGCGAGTTTTACACGCTGCGCTTCCCCTCCAGATAACGTTAGAGCGGATTGCCCAAGTTTTATATATCCAAGACCCACATCATCAAGGAACTGCAATTTCCGCTTTATTTGAGGTATATTTTTGAAGAACTCCAGAGCTGTATCTACCGTCATATCCAGTACATCTGCAATACTCTTCCCTTTATATTTAACTTCCAAGGTTTCTTTATTGTACCTCTTGCCATGGCACACCTCACAGGGCACATATACATCTGGCAGAAATTGCATTTCAACTTTTATGTATCCATTTCCTTGGCAGGCTTCGCAGCGCCCACCTTTTACATTGAAGCTGAACCTTCCTGGTTTGTACCCTCTTGCTTTAGACTCTGGAAGCGAAGAGAAAAGTATCCTTATCGGAGTAAAAACACCCGTGTACGTGGCAGGGTTGGATCGAGGCGTTCGTCCAATGGGTGACTGGTCTACAATAATAACTTTATCTACAAATTCTATACCTCTTAACTCCTTGTACTTTCCTGGCTGCTCGTGAGAATGATACAGTTTTTCTCTTAGGGCTTTCCACAGTACATCCTGAATAAGGCTACTCTTTCCGGAGCCCGAGACGCCCGTTATGCAGATAAATGTGTGCAAAGGAAAATGCACAGTGATATTTTTCAAATTATGTTCGCAGGCTCCAATTAAAGTAAGATATTTCCCGTTGCCTTTCCTTCTTTTCTTTGGCACAGGTATCTTTAATTCACCTTTCAAATACTTGCCAGTAAGAGAGCGTGGCTCGTTCATTATATCTTCCAATTTCCCTGTAGCGACGATGTATCCGCCATTCTCTCCAGCTCCAGGTCCTACATCAATGATGTAATCTGCTGAGCGGATTGTTTCTTCGTCGTGCTCGACAACAAGTACAGTGTTACCCAAATCCCTGAGTTCTTTTAATGTTTTAAGCAACTTTTCATTGTCTCTTGGATGAAGACCAATGGAGGGTTCATCTAATACGTACAGCACACCAACGAGTTTTGAGCCTACCTGAGTTGCAAGGCGTATCCTCTGCGATTCTCCACCTGCAAGCGTAGCGGAAGGTCTATCCAGGGTAAGGTAACCAAGTCCTACATCGAGCAAAAATTTTAAACGATTCTTTATCTCTTTTATTATCTGATGAGCGATCAAATTTTCCTGCTCTGTGAGCTTATCTGGTAATTTATCAAATAATTGATATGCCTCCTCTATGGAAAGCGCTGTAACATCTGCAATATTTTTCCCTTGAATAGTGACAGCGAGAGCTTCCTTTTTTAGCCGCTTTCCATGACACACAGGGCACTCTACTTTATGCATAAACTTTGCGTATTCCTGTCGCATTCCATCAGAAGTTGTTTCATTGTACCGCCTTATGAGAAGTGGAATAACTCCTTCAAATCTTACTCTGAACTCGTATTTTTTCCCCTGCTTTG
Source organism: uncultured Caldisericales bacterium (assembly GCA_964405445.1). GTDB lineage: Bacteria > Caldisericota > Caldisericia > Caldisericales > Caldisericaceae > CAJXKN01. The sequence continues at coordinate 20,025 of CAYONU010000012.1, forward strand.
TTGTATAATGCACTGGTATTCGGGAATTTGTACCATAAAGAATAATATTGAGCTCTTCTTCAGTTAATTCCTTAATAGGCTTAAAAATATCTATATTATATGCTCGTGCGGTATCTAAAATAATCTGGTATGAGAATGTGTCCATTCCTCTAAATCCAGGGATTGATATAGCTCTCTCTGCAAGGGATTTATTCCAATTTTTTATAATCATAGCAATGTCAGGTTCAACTTTAAAACCTAATCCACCACACTCAGGGCAGGCACCGTAAGGGCTGTTGAACGAAAAAAGCCTTGGCTCTATTTCTTCCATACTAAATCCGCACTTTGGGCAGGCTAATTTCTCGGAGAATAAATACTCCTTACCTTCTCCACGATGCACAAATATTTTAACAACACCATCTCCTTCTGAAAGCGCCAGTTCTACTGAGTCTGCAATTCTTGATTTTTCTTCCACACTGACTTTTACTCTATCCACGACAAGATCAATGTTATGCTTCTTATTCTTATCGATGGAGATTGCTTCACCCAGATCGTACGTAACGCCGTCCACTTTTATGCGTGCGTACCCTTTTCTAAATAACTTTTCGAAGAGTTTCTTGTACTCTCCTTTTCTTCCCTTTATAATGGGAGAGAGAATTTCTACTTTTTCTCCTTCTGCCTTTTCAAAAATCTGTTGTACAATTTCATCGCTTGTTTGTTTTTTAATCGGCGTGCCATCATAGGGACAGTGAGGAATGCCAATACGTGCAAAAAGCAACCTTAAGTAGTCGTATACTTCTGTCATTGTACCAACAGTGGAACGAGGGTTTTTACTTCCGCCTTTTTGATCAATGGAGATAGTAGGGGAAAGCCCTTCAATGTAATCTACGTCCGGCTTTTGCATCACTCCGATGAACTGCCGTGCATAAGCGGAGAGTGATTCAACATAGCGTCTCTGACCCTCTGCATATAGTGTGTCGAATGCGAGAGAAGACTTACCCGAACCGGATACTCCCGTAATAACGACCAATCTATTTCTTGGAATATGCAAAGAAATGTTTTTTAGATTATGTGTGCGTGCCCCTCTTATATAAATTTCTTCTTTCATTGATGTTTTGCTTTAATTGTTGTGATGATAAAAAATGATGCGAATATATATGCTTTAAACATCTTCTGAATATAAATACCAGGCCATTTGAACTGAGCAGTTATTGGAAGAAGATAAAAGATAGCAAAAACAGTAGAGATAATTATTGTAAAGATAAACGTTCTAATAGAGTAAGAAAATGCTTTAATGAGGCCTATAAAATATTTGTTATCAGTAGCAAAATAAGGAATGTATGCAAAGAAGAAGAATAATACTATCTCGATTGCAAGAAATATTGGGTTGGAAACTGCGGCTGGAACTGTTATTAGGTATGAAATAGCTATTGTTGCTAAAAGATTTATATAACCTATTGTAAGGAATCCGTATGATACATGTTCATCTTTTAATATTTTTATGATCTGTGCCGTTGCAATAAAAAGAACTATATATGGAAGTGTGCTAAATATCGTTATCCATCCTAATGTTGCTTTTAAAATTCCATGAGATATTGGTTTTAGCCAATTGCTTGAAGCATTAACTGCAACAAGCAGAACAAATATAGAATACGCACCAGATAGTCTACTTCTATTTTTCCATTCAATAAAAAGTATCAGGGTAAGTGCAAATAATATGGCAACAAGTGAAGAAAGCGGACCTATAACATAGTATGTGCTATGGTTTAAGCTTGATTTGCTGAGCAAATTACTCAAATAAGAAGATACCCAGGCATTAATAAATATGGCAGATATCACTTCTGCAACAAACAATCCATTAAATATGTTTTTTATACTTTCTCTGGTAAGACTTAATATTTTTTCTTTATTCTTCATTTTTATTCATTATACCTATTTATCTGTGCTTGTGACTTCCTTCCTCAGTTAAAACTGAGGGCTTCCTGTTTCAACGAGGTATAGCT
>CAYONU010000013.1:0-16361 GCA_964405445.1 uncultured Caldisericales bacterium
CCCCAAAAAACGAAAATGCGAAAGACGAGATTCTTCACTTCGTTCAGAATGACAAAGAAAAGACAAAAGTGAGATTGATAGGCGAGTCTCTCTTTTGGAATACAAAGTTGCCTCAGTTGCAAAAAGCAGTATAATTCTATTATGAGGATACATATACTTACAATTTTTCCTGAGCTCTTCCAGTGCATCAGGAAAGAGGGAGTTATTAAGATAGCAGAAGAAAAAGGATTATTAACGCTTTACCTGCATAACCTGCGTGATTTTACAGAGGACAACCACAGGACAACGGACGATACATCTTACGGTGGCGGTGCTGGTATGGTAATGCTTGTAAAGCCTGTTCTCAAAGGTATAACAGAGATTGAAAAAGAGTTTGGAAAAACTTATAAAATTCTGCTCAGCCCCCAGGGCGAGCAATTTACTCAGAGGACTGCCAAATTTTTAAGGGACGAAGAGTCACTTTTATTTATCCCTGCTCATTATGAAGGTATGGACGAAAGGGTAAACAAAGCAGTGGATATAATACTCTCTACCGGTGATTATGTGGTGAGTGGCGGGGAGATACCTGCTATGCTTGTTATGGATGCAGTGGTGCGCCTCGTACCAGGTGTGCTTGGGAACAATGCTTCTCTGGATGAAGAAACTTTTGAGAATAATTTACTTGAGTATCCTCAGTACTCGCGCCCACGAGAATTTGACGGTGAAAAAGTACCAGATGTGCTTGTTTCGGGGCACCATGAAAATATAAGGAGATGGCGCCTGAAAGAGTCATTAAAAAGAACTCTGATAGAGCGCCCTGACCTTCTACTGAAAAAAAGATTTTCAAAAGAAGAGAAAATGCTTTTAAGAGAGATCAAAGATGAACTGGAGGAAGTGCTGAAGGTGGTGCTGAATAAGTGAAGTTGTATACTGTGTTACTACACTATCCTGTGTACAATAAAGACGGTGAGGTTATTACAACAAGCATTGTAGTGCATAACATTCACGATATGGCACGTGCAGGGAAAACATTTGGAGTGAAAAATTTCTATATTGTTCAACCATTTGAGCAGGAGAGAAAAATTGCAGAGCGTATTAAGCGGTTCTGGGAGACAAAAGGAAAAAAATATAACAGAAATAGGAGTGAAGCAATTGCAATTGTAAAACTCAGCGAAAGCTTTGAAGGAACGATACGGGATATTACAAAAGAAGAAGGAAAAAGGCCTATCGCTATAGGTACATCTGCTAAAGAAAAAGAAGGTAAAAAAATAATTAGTTTTGAAGAAGTGCAGGATATGCTCAAAAAAGACAATCCTATGCTTATTGTTTTTGGCACAGGCTGGGGTATTGCCAAAACCGTAGTGGAGAAAATAGATTTTTTTCTGCCTCCGATAAGAGGAGTAGATACATTCAATCATCTTTCCGTGAGAAGTGCATACGCTATTATACTGTACCGATTGATCAATGTTTAGCCGTTTGAAATTTCCATAAATATTCTTACATAAGGGCAATCCAGTTTCTTTGTCTATCAACAAACTGTGCTATAATTATCTCTAAAGAATGAAGGCAACGATGACAGATTTAGAAATTGCTCAAAGTGCAAAAATGAAAGATATACAAGAGATTGCTCAGAGAATTGGACTTAACGATAATGAACTTGTCCCTTTTGGGAGATATATTGCAAAAGTGATGCTTGGTGCATATGAAAAGAGAAAGACAGAGAAAGATGGCAAACTCATCTTTGTTACTGCAATTACCCCTACTAAAGCAGGCGAGGGAAAGACCACTGTGACAATAGGGTTAGGAGATGCATTGAATGATTTAAATCGCAAGGCAATCTCTGTGATTAGGGAGCCTTCCTTAGGCCCTGTATTTGGAATAAAAGGTGGTGCAGCAGGAGGGGGATATGCTCAGGTTGTGCCGATGGAAGAGATAAATTTACAGTTTACCGGCGATATACCTGCTGTAGGCATTGCCCATAACTTACTTGCTGCAATGGTTGATAATTATATTTTTCATAAAAATAAATTAGATATTGATGTGAGACGCGTTACCTGGCGGAGAGCAATGGATATGAACGACAGGGCACTGCGCAATATCATTGTTGGGTTAGGAGGAATCAGTAATGGTTATCCGAGAGAAACAGGTTTTGATATCACTGCAGCATCTGAAATTATGGCGATTCTCTGCCTTGCAGAAGATTTTGAAGATTTAAAAGCCCGCCTTTCCCGTATTATTGTAGGATTTACAAGGAAGAGAATGCCCATCACTGCAAAGGATCTGAATGCAGTAGGGGCAATGGCCATTGTGCTGAGAAATGCAATCAAGCCAAATGTTGTACAGACGCTTGAAAACCATCCTGCATTTGTTCACGGTGGTCCGTTTGCAAACATTGCTCACGGTGCAAGTTCGATTATTTCCATAAAACTTGCTTTGAAATTAGCTGATTATGTTATTACCGAAGGTGGTTTTGCATCTGAACTTGGCGGAGAGAAATTTATGGATATTGTAAGCAGGATAGGTCATTTCACTCCCTCTGCCGTGGTCATTGTTGCGACAGTCAGAGCGTTGAATATGCACGGCGGGTTAGGTAAAGAAGAACTAAAAGAAGAAAATGTAGAAGCTCTAAAAAAAGGCCTTCCCAACCTTGGTAAGCATATAGAAAATATGCAAGCATTTGGTGTGCCTGTTGTTGTTGCATTGAATAGGTTTCTTACGGATACTGATAGGGAAATCTCAATAGTGGAAGAATATGTAAAGAATCATAATGCAGGTTTTGCTATCTCTGACGTATGGGGGAAAGGCGGGAAAGGCGGAGAAGCACTTGCAAAAGTAGTGCTAAAAGCTGTTAATGAGGGTAAAAATGATTTTCATTTTCTCTACTCTTTGGATTTGCCAGTTAAAGAAAAAATTAAAACGATCGCTTGCAGTATGTATGGAGCAAAAGATGTAATATACACAAGAGAAGCAGAGAGAGCATTGAAGGAAATAAACAAACTTGGATACAATAATCTACCGATATGTATGGCAAAAACACAGCTTTCACTGTCTGATGACCCAAAAGTTAAAGGAAGGCCAGAAAAATTTGATGTTACAATTAGAGATGTAAGGCTTTCTGCAGGTGCAGGCTTCATTGTACCCATTGCAGGAGATATAATGACAATGCCCGGACTTCCTAAAGTACCTGCAGCAGAAAATATGGATATTACAAAGGATGGAAAAATAACAGGTCTATTCTGATGCATCTTGAAGAAATCAGAATATATGGCTTTAAGACATTCAAAGAGGATACAAGGATTGTTCTTTCTCCCAGAATTTCTTGTATTGTAGGGCCGAATGGTTCTGGTAAAAGCAACATTGTTGATGCTGTACGTTGGGTCCTGGGCGAACACAGGCTTTCAATCCTAAGAGCAAAGGAAACGTCCGATCTTATATTTTCAGGTTCTGCTTTCAAAAAACCTCTGAGCGTTGCCTCGGTAAAACTCGTTTTTAATAATGAAGATCATAAATTACCTATAAAAACGCCAAGAGTTATTATTGAGAGGCGTTTGTATCGGCCAAGAGAAACTCATTATTTTGTAAACAATGAGGAGAGGCACCTTCAGGATGTAATGGAATTATTTTACACTGCAGGGATACACAGGCAGGGGTACGCAATTGTGGGGCAAGGAAAAATTGAGGAGTTACTACTTGCACGACCCGAGCAAAAAAAAGCTTTAATTGACCGTGTAGCAGGTGTAGAAATATTCAGAAAGAGGAAAAAGGAAGCCCTACAAAAACTCGATGAGACCGAAGAAAACCTTACGCGAGTAAAAGATAGGTTTTATGAGTTAAAGAAACTTGTTACACGCATTACTACCGAAGCGAAGAAAGCACATCTGTACTATACAATGAAGGATAGGTTAAAGCATCTTGAAGATACTCTCTTGAATAGTGAAATTCAACAGCTTGAAAAAGAAGTTGTTTTTTTACAATCTGGTATTGATGAAGTTAATAAAGCTTTGGACCACATCACTGAAATTATAACTGAAAAAAAGAAAGAAGAAACGAACATCTTAAAGGAAGAAGAGAGCTTGAAAAACGATAAAGATACTCTAAGGGATAAGAATGAGAAATTACTCATTGAAAAGACAAAACTTTTTGAAAAAGAAAGATACCTTACAGAAAAAAAGGAGACTCTTTCAGAAAAAGCAGAGAGCACTAAATTAGAGCAAGAAAATAAGAAAAGAAAAATAAATTTTCTCCTGCAGAATAGAGAAGACTTAATTAACAAGAAGAAACAACTTGAATCATTGTTGCAAAGAGAAAATAAAGCGATTGAAGAAGTAAATAAGAATATATCTACAGCTGAACACTCTATAACTCCTCTTGTAGAAGCAGCGAAAGAAGAGAGAAATGTGATTGAAAAAGTGCGGCAGGAAAGAATTAAAAAGGAAAAGCTCCTTTCTGCTATTGAAATGGATATAAAATATACAAATCGAGAAATCTCAGAGTTAGAAAATAACATACGGGACATAGATGATTTAAGAGAAATAGATCTTGCTACTGTTAAAAATAGGATAGATACAAGCTACTCAGAAAAAAGATCCCTGGAGGCAAGAAAAAAAGAGATTGAAGAAAAGGTCATTCTATTGAAGTATGAAATAAAGCAGGGTAGGAAATTTATTGCCGAAAGAAGCTTTTCAAAAAAGGAATATTATAAAGAAGGTACGCTTGGAAATTTATTAGATATCAAGGAAAACATTGCAGGCATAAGTGAAGAGTTAAGAGTGCAGGTTTTACAATCAAAAGAGGATTTGAAAAATAAGAAGAAAGGCAGATTCTTTATAAAAGAGGATTTGTTGGAGATAGCGGAGCAAAGTACAGATAAAGTAAAGCCTATTTCTTCTGTAATTAACAGAGTTAGCAGATTCTTAAAAGGAATATACGTAGCGGAAGATCTGAACGCAGGAAAAGTTTTTTTTAGGCAGTACTACAATAAGCTTTTTATTAGAAAGATTGTTACAAAGGATGGATTTGTTTTGTATTCTCCATTTGAAGTGTGGATAAAAACCAATATCATTGTACAGGAAAAGGCAAAGGAGATTAAGGATAAGGAAGCGGTATATGCTGATATGAATAAAATACTGGGACAAATTGATGCGGATATCTCGCAAATCAATCGTTCTATTTCTTTGTTGCAGAAAGAAAAAGACAGAGGTCAGGAAATTGCCTTAAAGAAAAAGAAAGCTCTGGAAGCAAAGAAAAAATTACTCCTATTAAAGGAAGGACTCAACGGAAAATTGGCAAAAAAAGAGCAGATAAAAAAGGAAATACAGTCACTTTTGAACAAAGTAAAAGTGAGTGAAAAAGAAGAATTGCTTGACGACAAAGAAAAAAAGATTCAATTACTTAAAAAAAACCTGCAAGAAAAAATGTTAAAACTAACGGAAGGAAAATACAGACTTGAGAGGGTTTCCGATGAACTTAATAGGATTAATGGAAAAGTTGCATTATTGAACAGAGAAATCGCAGATGCTGATACTGAGCAAGGAAAAACATCAAGAGAATTGACCCTGACGACGGATGAATTACATAGCATGGAGAGATCCTTACAGAGTATTGATTTGGATATAAAAACTGTGCAGGATAAAGGCAATGCATTGAAAGATAAATTGAATGAAATTGTGCAGCGGAGGAAGGGTATTGCTGTGGAATTAATGCATCTGAATGAACAAAAAGAAGAACTGCTGAAAAAAATGGAAAAACAACGTATTGCTATTGCAGAAAAGAATACACGTATTGAAGGTATAAAGAATACCTTGCAAGAAAAAGAAATTAAGAGAAGGGAAATCCTTTATGATATAGATGAGAAAAGAATCAAAGCTGAAATCAAAGAATTGAAGGAAAAAATGCAGTCACTCGGTGCCATTGACTTTACAAGTCTAAATGAGAGCGAAAAGCTCGGAGGGGAATTAAAAGAAAAAGAAGTTACTTATAGGGATGTTTTAAATTCAAAAAAAAGGATAGAGAAGTTTATAAGAGAGACGGACAAGAGAATAAAAGATGAATTTGAAGATACATTGAATAAAGTAGATAGACTCTTCTCCGAATTTTTTAAAAAGATGTTTCAGGGCGGAGAAGCAAACATAGAAAGGTTTTACGATGATAACGACGAAGTCAGCGGCATTGAATTCAATGTCCGTTTGCCGGGTAAAAGGAAGCAATCACTCCCTCTCCTTTCCGGAGGTGAAAAGGCTCTTACGGCACTTGCATTCCTGTTTGCTGTTCTCAAAGTAAAGCCAGCCCTTTTTTATATTTTTGATGAAGCAGATGCAGCACTTGACGAAGACAATGTTGTAAGATTTGGGAATTTGCTTGAGGAAGAATCAGAGTCTGCTCAGTTCATTGTGATTACGCATAACAAAGAGACAATGCAAAAGGCAGATATTCTTTATGGTATTACGATGGAAGACGATGGTATATCAAAGATAATTTCTCTAAAAATGGTATAATAATTTTGATAATAGGCATTTTAATGGTAAAATATAAAAAAGTAGGAGGTTAAGATGGAAAAAGTTAGTATGACACCAGGAAAATTAAAAGGGCTTACAAGGCTTGCCGATAAGGAAGGGAAGTTTAGAATGCTTGCTATTGACCAAAGAGGTTCCTTGAAAAGAATGCTTGCTAAAGCAACAGGAAAGAGCGCGGAAGAAATTGGATACAATGATCTTGCTCTTGCCAAGAGGCTTGTTACTGAATATCTTTCACCTTATTTTAGTGCAACGTTGATGGATCCGCAGTTTGGTGTACCGGAATCATTGAAGTATCTTAATAAGCAATCGGGGTTGCTTATTGCGAGAGAAAAAAGCGGTACGGAAGCAGCAGGATACAAAAATAGAGAGAAGAAAACAGTGTTACTCGATGGGTGGAACGTAGAAAAGATCAAAAGGGCAGGTGCAGATGCTGCAAAACTTTTATTATACTACAGGTCGGATAGTTCTCCTGAAATTAAGGAATACCAGGAGAACATTGTAAAACAGGTGGGCAGAGAATGTAAAAAATACGATCTTCCATTTGTACTTGAGCCTGTAGGATATGCTTTTAAAGACGATGAACCAAGTACGGATTCACCTGAATTTGCAAGTAAAAAGCCTGAAATTGTGCTAAACATTGCTAAGGAGTTTTCGAAAGAGGAATACGGTGTAGATGTTCTAAAGCTTGAATTCCCTGTGAACTTGAAATTTGTAGAGGAGTTCCACAATGGGTATTTTGATGGAAAGCAGAGAAAAGAAGTTTATACGCTGAAGGATGCAGAAAATGCTTGTTTTGAGATTACAAAGGTATCACGTGTGCCCTGGGTAATCCTCAGTGCAGGTGTTGATATCACAGAGTTCGTTTATAATGTAGAGATTGCTTCAAAAGAAGGTGCTTCGGGATTTCTTGCAGGCCGTGCCGTATGGAAGGAGTTCACGAAATATTATCCGAATGAAGAAGATATGATTGCCTGGCTCAGAACATCGGGTATAACAAATTATTACAGGCTATACGAAGTAAGCAAGAAAGCAATACCATTCTACGAAAATAAACAGTTCAAGAGCTTTGCTAACATTATAGTAAATAACAAAGGCGAAAATTGGTATAAGGACTTTTAAGGAGATATTGTGAAATTAAATGTAGACACATCAGAAATTGAAAAGAAAGTTGCTGATTTAAGAAACAAAATAGATAATAAAAATGACGAACAAGATAAAAATGACTTTCTATTTGCTCTTGGCAATACTTATCTGTTATTATCAGAGAGAAAGGATACAAAAGAGAATCTTAACAATGCACTTATTGCATTTAACGAAGCGGAAAAGGATGCTAAAATAACTGATGATAGACGCGGTGTAATTAAGAATGCCAAAGGTTTTATCTTTTTCAAAAAGGCTTTTTTTGAAAATAAAAATGAAAATATCAAGAAGAGCATTCAGTACTACGAAGAAGCCTTAAAATTTAGAGAAAAGGAAAAAGTTCCTTATAAGTATGCAGCTACAAAATTTAACTTAGGTAATGCATATCTTTCTTTGAGAGATGGTAATGAAAAGGAAAATGTTCTCAAAGCAATAGCACATTTTGAAGATGCGCTCTCCGTAGAGAAAGACCAGAAGGACTCTCTTGAGCTTGGTGGCATCAATAACGGCCTGGGACTTTCATATCTCATACTGTCAGAAACTTCTCAGGATAAAGATGAGAGAATAGATTTTTTAAAGAAATCTGTTTCTTATCTTTCGGCAGCTTCTCAGGTTTTTACACCTCAATCAGAGCCAGAAGACTATGCCCTGAATCAGAGTAATTTAGGTGTTTGTTTTTCAGCACTTGCAGAGTTAGGAGTTGAAAAGAATAAGAGTCTAAGAGCCTCGATTGAACATTATAAGAATGCTTTAGAGATGTATACTATTGAAACATCTCCTAATGATTATGGAACGTTGCAGTACAATATTGGTCTATCTTACCACAACTTAGCAAAGGGACTTGCTTATATAGAGAAAAAAGAAATGTTACACAAAGCGGAAGAGCACTTAAAGCATTCTATTGAAGTATTTTCTTCTGACGAATATCCTGAAGCTTTCGCCAGAAGCAAATACAGCCTCGGTATTATTTATCGTGATGCCTATACGGTGGAGAATGATAAGGGTCTACTTCTGAAAGAGATTAATTGTTTGAAGGATGCATTGAAAATTTTTACGGAGAAAAAGAATTCTTTTGCCGCTGCTACTGCTGAGTTTTACATTGGTCAGGCATTCTATTTACTGAAAGATAAGGAAAATGCACTTATACATTATAAGGAAGCAGAGAGAGTTACAGCACCTATTGATAAGGAAATTGCAAATAATCTTCGTGGCATTATAAAGGAAATGGAAAAGTCATAAGGAGGAAGAATGAATGCTGCAAAGGAATGTGCGAAGTTTATAAAAGAAGCACATTTTATTGTAGCACTTACTGGAGCAGGAATATCTACTAGTGCGGGCATTCCTGACTTTAGAGGGTCTGGAGGGATCTATACAACGCATAAGTATGATCCTGACAAAGTTTTTGATTTTCATCATTTTCTGAGAGACCCAAAGCCTTTCTATGATTTTGCAAGGGACTTGTTTACGCTAACTAAGAGAGCGTCACCTACTTTTGCACATAGGTTTCTTGTCCAGTTGGAAAAGGAAGAGAAATTGAAAGGTATCATTACACAGAACATTGATGCACTGCACCAGCTTGCGGGAAGCAAGAATGTAATTGAACTGCACGGGAGTTTTTATAAGAGCCATTGCCTGGAATGCGGGAAAGAGTATTCTTTGGAAGAGATGAAGAAGAAAATCATAAGAGAAGATGTCCCGCGTTGTGAACGCTGTGGAGGAGTGATAAAACCTGATATTGTATTTTTTGGTGAGCAAGTAATGCATTTTGAGGAAGCCGAAGAACTCATCTACCAATCTGATCTGCTCTTTATAGTAGGTTCTGCACTTGCTGTGTACCCTGCTGCCATGCTTCCTGAATTTGCGTCTGGAAAGATTATCGTCATTTCAAAAGGAAAGGTAAATATTGACCCTGTTTCTGTAAACCTTATAATAAACGAGGATATTGATAATTTTTTTAGAGAAGTTTCAAAATACTATTATGGAGGTGGAAGTGAAAAATAAAAGTAAAGTAGTTTATTTTGGACATTCTACATTTGCTATTGTAACGAAGAATGAAGAGCATATTATCATTGACCCGTTCCTCAACGATAATCCTCTTTCTCCTATTAAAGCTAAGCAAAGTAGGGCACAGTATATCCTTGTAACTCACGGGCATCACGACCATTTAGGTGATACAATTGAAATTGCTAAGAAAAATGATGCGCTTGTTATTGCACCATTCGAAATTACACAGTATGTTTCTGCGCATGGTGTGAAAAGAGTGTATCCTATGAACATAGGAGGGAGCGCTAAATTCGATTTTGGAAAGGTTAAGATGGTATATGCTACACACAGCTCGTCCATTATGGAAGGTGATAAAATCATTTATGCGGGCAACCCCTGCGGATATGTTGTGGATTTAGAAGACCTAAAGGTTTACCATGCAGGAGATACAGGACTGTCCCTTGATATGGAATTGATTGGTGGGCAGACATGGATTGATATTGCACTGCTTCCCATTGGAGGCACTTTCACAATGGATATTCATGATGCAGTGATGGCAACGAAATTGCTTCATCCTAGGGTTGTTATACCAATGCATTATGGTACCTGGGATGTGATAAAAGTAGATCCGGAGGAGTTTAGAAAACAGGTAGAAAGTGAAACAAATGCAAAATGTGTGATATTGAAACCTGGTGAAGGGTACTAAACCGAACCTTTTTTACGCTTGCCTGTCTAAAGATAAAAAGGAGGTAGCGATGAAAAGAGTATTTGTCTTTTTTGTCATTTTTTGTATGTTGTTTTCATTTGCAAGCTTTGTAAAAGCGCAAAATGAGAATGTAAAAGTGAAAGTAACAACGGATAAGGCTTATTATTTGGTAGGAGAGCCCATAAAGATTACATATACAGTGACTAATGATAGTGATAGTCCTGCAAGATTTACTTTTAATACGGCACAGATTTATGATTTTTCTATTGTAAATTATGGACGGGGAAGAGTTGTTTATAGGTGGTCTTTAGGTAAAAAATTTGCACAGGTTATTACGCATCTTGAGATTCCTGCACATAGCAGCAAAAGTTTTACTGCGGTATGGGATCAAAAGTCTAATACAGGTAATGCAGTTACTGTTGGAAGTTATAGGGTGAGTTTTTGGCTTGTTTCGGGAACCCCCTTTGGTAAAACTAAAGAATCTGCATATCTTGCATCGACTACGTTTGGTATTTCAGGTAATGTTAATATACCTTTTAAGGATATTGCCGATCCTTACGTGCAGAATAGCGTAAGATTATTATATAGAAAGGGGTTAATAAAAGGTTATCCTGATGGGACGTTCAAACCTGACAGGCATCTTACAAGAGCAGAAGGTACTGTACTTATCTTAAGGATAATGGGTATTACACCATCTGGAAATTATAAGCAGGATTTTTCTGATGTGCCTACGAATTTCTGGGGATTTAAATGGATTGAAGAGGCATATAAGAGAAATATTATAAAAGGTACAGGGAATGAAAAATTTTCTCCTAATGCAGAAATGATACGTGGGGAATTTGTTGTAATGCTTATGAGGGCCTTGAAAATTCCTTTTGTGAACAAGAAAAACCCATTTGCTGATTTGAAATCTTCTTACTTTGGGTACAAGGAAATTATTACTGCTTATTATTATGGTGTAGCCTTTGGCATACAGAGTTCTGGAAAGATTTATTTTAAGCCATTTAATGTTTTGACGCGAGGAGAAGCAGCAAACTTTATGGCAAGGGCAGTATCGGCAAAGCCCCAAAGTTTAAAATATTCTATTAAGGAATCTATAAAAGAGAAGCCATTTGAAGCAGTGAGCGAGGCGCCCGTTCTATACACACCAAAAGTTCCTTCGTATCAGATAAAAGATATTAAGAATCTTTCTCAGTACAAGCTTACGGATATAGAGCAAAAAGCTCTAAAGGATAAGGGATTTTTCATAAAGAAGTCAAATTATGATACATTCAGCGATTTTTATGGAAAAAATGGGGGAAGACCTGTTTTTGTTTCTTTTGATACGTTCCTTCAAGCATATCATATCATTTTTGATATGTCATTAAGATATGACGAGATACAGTATTTTGCAGGTGATCTTGATAAATTGAGCAAATTAATGATTATAAATTCTATCGCTCAGTATTATAATGCTCCTCAAGAATTAAAAGAAGCAGCTAAAAGAAATATTACTTTCTTTTATATTGGGGAGAAACTCCTCAATCCTGATTATGAACTTCCGCTTACGCTGAATCCTAATACAAAGAAGGAAATTTGCGATACGGCAGATAAAGAATTTGCATTGATTAACGAACATAAAGGTATTGCAGTTTCACCTTTATTTGATTATAAGGAAGACTATTCGCAGTACGTTCCACGAGGGCATTATACAAGGAATGAGACGTTCAAACATTATTTTAAATCAATGATGTGGTATGGAAGAATAAGATTCTTATTAAAGCCAGGTATATCAAAAAAAGCAATACAGATGGGACGCTCCCAAACGCAGTCTGCTATCCTTATTACGCTTGTACTTGCAAATGATCCAAATCTTGCAGCACTGTACGATAAAATATATGAGCCTACTGTATTCTTTGTCGGTAAATCTGATGATATCAATTTCTATAATTACGTTCCGATTGTTAAAACAATTTACGGTGGAACTGTTTCATTAGATGATTTAACAGATGCAAAAAAACTTGATTCTTTTATTAATAAGGTACTTGCTCTTCCGAATCCTAAGATTAGTACAACCGGAGGGACAGAGGTAAATGAAGAAAAGGGCTTCAGATTTATGGGGCAGAGATTTACTCTGGATGCATACATCTTGCAAAATCTTGTTTATCCGAAAGCAGGATATAGAATGCTTCCGAAAGCAATGGATATATTTAACGTTTTTGGGAATAAGGAAGCAGAAAACATTATGCTGAACGTTTATAATGAAAAGAAAAACAGCGCATATGTAAATCAGGTAAAAGTGCTGAGAAAAGAGATAAGCAATTTTACAAAAAAAGATTGGTTGCAAAACTTATACTGGGGATGGCTTTCGCTTTTGAAAACATATGCAAAAGGCAAAAGAGGCAACGGATATCCATTTTTTATGCAGAATGGAAATTGGGCAAGAAAAGAATTGTTTACTGCTCTTGCATCTTATACGGAACTAAAGCACGATACAATTCTTTATGCAAAACAAAGCTATACTTTAATGGCTGCTCCCCCATTGGTGCAACCCGGATATGTGGAACCGAATATCGAAGGCTATGAACAGTTGCTCAGAGTACTTAATATAACAGAAAAAGGGTTATCTGACAGGGGTTTGCTTCCCGATGTTTTAAAGATAAAAATAGAGTCGTTGAAGGGCCTTACAAAAGGAGCTATAAAGATTTCCAAAAAGGAATTGGAGAATACGCCACTTGATAAAAACGATAAGATGTACTTTTCCGGATTTAGTGACGAAATTAAGGCATTGATGACATTTCCAAAAGATTTTAGCAGTGAGGTGATGGGAGCAGGTGATGGCAAAACGGCGCTTGTCGCTGATATTCATACGGATCCCAACAGCGGGACTGTTTTGGAAGAAGGTGTAGGTAATGTGTTTGAGATATATGTTGCAGCGCGGTACAATAACAAGATATATCTTTTTAGGGGGCCAGTTTTCTCTTATTATGAATTTACAGAAAAAATGTCAAATAGGCTCACAGATGAAGAATGGCAGTCAATGATTAAAGAAGGCAACACACCGGAAGTTCCAAAATGGGCTAAACCCCTTGTTCCTTAGTTTATACAAAAGTTACAAGATAAAACTCCCTGCCTATGAAAAGACGGGGAGTTTTTAATTGACTTATCAGTGAATTCTGCTAAGATAGACAATAGAGGAGAGTGAATAAAATGATAGGACTAATTATATTTTTATTATATTTTGTATTTTTTATACCACTTATTGTAAGGGTAAGTAAGGCACATAATATGGTCTTGCAATTCAGAGATGTTAAAAAGTCCTTGATTATTGCTTTTATTGGTATAATAGGTGTATCTTTGTTTCTCAGCCTTATTAATTTTGATGTTGCATTTATGTGGTTCAAGAGTTTACATTTTCTCTCCGCATTTCTCACACGTGTCTCTGCACAAATTATACTTTATATTATTGGCTTCTTTTTTTCCTGGGCAATCTTTTCTCTCTTCTTTTATATCCCAAAGCGGAGGGAAGAATTAGAAACTGGAGAGAAAGTTGTAAAGTATTCCAAAATTTTTATCCCCGTTCTTTTAGCTCTATTTGCAGCAGGCAGTCTATCGGCGAACTTTATGACTATCCTTATGTATTTCCATCGTTACGTTTCTCCCGTACAGGACCCGGTATTCCATAAATCCGTTTCTTTCTATATGTTTTCTTATCCTTTCTTCTCAACAATTCTTTCTTACCTTATAGGGATTTTTGTGGTTGCATTTATTATTGAGGAAAGCGTTTATTGGTTATATATAAAACCGAATTTTCACAGTAAGTCTGCTGCATCAAGAAAAGCTACAAACCTTCTGTCCGTTGTAGGGGGGATTCTGTTTGTTCTTATAGGGTTAAAGATATATATAAACATCTATTCTCTTCTTCTCTCATCAAGGGGAGCGGTATTTGGTATAGGCTATACGGATTATTATGTACGAATTCCTCTGTTTAAGTTCCTTTCAGCTATGTTCCTTTCAGGTGGTATCTTTCTATTTATCTATGCAATCTTTCCAAGGTTTACACGGCGAGATACAGTCATCAAAATTCTCGTTGCGGGTGCTCTGATAGGTATTCTTCTATATGGGATTCTACCTTCTACTTACCAGGCTTTATCTGTTAAACCAAATGAATTAAAAAAAGAGTACACATATCTTAAATATAATATTGCAGGCACAAGAGAGGGATATGGTTTGGATAAAATAAAATTGAAGCCATTTCCAGAGATTACACCTCTTACGCTGAACAAGCTGAATAAGGAAAAAGGTGTTGTAGATAATGTCAGGCTCTGGGACTGGCGTGCATTGAAAGATACATATCAGCAAGTGCAGTCTATCCGCCTCTATTATACATTTAAGGACGTAGATGTGGACCGTTATTATATTAATGGTGAATATAGGGAAGTAATGGTAGGGGCAAGAGAGTTGGACCATAATCTTTTGCCAGCTAATTCAAAAAGCTGGGTGAACCTGCATCTGAAGTATACACACGGCTATGGTGTTTGTATGAATACCGTGAACGAATTTACTCCTGACGGTTTGCCAAAATTTCTTATAAAAAACATTCCTCCAGTTTCTTCTATAGGGGGAATCACCGTAAAGAGACCAGAAATTTATTTTGGTGAAACAACAAATGATTATGTGTTTGTAGATACTAGAACCCCTGAGTTTGATTATCCTAAAGGGGAAGAAAATGCTTATGTGACTTACAAAGGAGATGGTGGTATTCCTATTTCTGCGTTTTCACGGTTCATCTTTGCTATGCATTACAATGATGCAAGTATCCTTCTCTCGCATTATTTAAAAAACGGCAGCAAAATTATGATTAACAGAAACATTAAAGATAGAGTAAAGGATATTGCACCTTTTCTTTTGTTTGATAGAGATCCCTATATTGTATTAGGGGATGATGGAAAATTGTACTGGATGGGGGACGCATACACATATTCATCATTGTATCCTTACTCTGAGCGAATGGGGATAGATGGGCAGAACATCAACTATATAAGGAATAGTATAAAATACGTTATTGATCCTTATAATGGAAAAGTGCATTTCTACATTATTGACAAAACGGATCCTGTTGCTGAAACATATAAAAATATTTTTCCTTCTTTATTTAAGGATGTGTCAAAGTGTCCTAAGTTTTTAGTAAAACATTTCCGCTATCCTGATGACTTAATGCAAATTCAAGGGGAAATTTATAATGTTTACCATATGGATGATCCCGAAGTTTTTTACAACAAGGAGGATAAATGGCAAATTGCAAAAGAAAAGTACCGTGAATCTACACAGCAGGTGTTACCGTATTTTGTTATCTTGAGGAACCCTGATACTAAAAAATATGAGTTTGTTTCCATTTATCCATTCACACCTTACGGGAAAAACAACCTTATTGCACTTGCAGTAGCCCAATGCGATCCTGAGAACTATGGAAAAGTATCTGTCTATCAATTTTCTAAAGAGAAATTATTTTATGGGCCTCTGCAGATTGAAGCACGCATAGACCAAAATTCTGAGATGTCGAAAGTGCTTACTCTATGGAATCAGCAAGGTTCCGAAGTTATTAGAGGAAATATGCTTACCATTCCCATAGAAGATTCTATTCTGTATGTAGAACCTATATATCTTCAGGCAAGTGCAAGCCGGTTCCCTCAGCTCAAAAAAGTTGTTGTTGCTACACAAACTCAACTTGTATGGGGAGATACATTTGATGATGCGGTTTCACTTCTTTTTTCTCAATACAAGCCAGCACCCAGTGAGAAGCCGGGGAAAGTAATATCAAATGCTGATCTCATTAGCTCTGCTTATGATCACCTTGAGAAGTACAAAAAATATGTGGGGCAGGGCGAGTTTGAACTTGCGGGAAAAGAGCTCAATGCATTGGAAGGTGTTCTAAAAGAGTTAAACGGGGCAATTAATAAACCTTAACAGGAAAGAATATTATGAACGGACTTATCCCGGAGTAAAAAGTGATATTAATTAATAAACGGGAGGTGCATATATATACATAATGGTGGAAA
>CAYONU010000013.1:16461-21915 GCA_964405445.1 uncultured Caldisericales bacterium
AAAAGTGATATTAATTAATAAACGGGAGGTGCATATATATACATAATGGTGGAAACCTTGCTTGGAGTAGTTATAGTCCTTTTAGTTATTCTGATCTTTCTTTCATTTAGGAAAGAGAATATGCCAACTGATATTGAAAATGCCTTAACAAAAGCTTGGGCAAAATCAGGATTAGCTAGTACGATGGGGGTTTTAGCAACCTATGCGGAAGATATAAGGAATGATTACCGTTCGCTAAACCAGATGTTACGTGCGCCTACTGAACGGGGTCATCTTGGCGAAATAGCCTTGGAAAAAATTTTATCCGATCAATTACCGCCAGATATGTTTGGTATCAGGGAAAAAGTGCTTGATGGAAAAAATCCTGATGCCAATATCAAGTCAACAGTAGGGATTATCTGCATAGATTCCAAATTTCCTCTTGACAATTACAGAAAGATGGTAGAAACAAAGGATAATAAAGAAAGGGAGGTTTTTAAAAAACAGTTCCTGAAAGATGTTCAAGGGCATCTCGATAAGATAGCAAACGATTATGTGTGTCCTGAGAAAGGCTCTGCTGAATTTGCCTTTGCATTTATCCCCTCTGAAAGTGTTTACTATTTCCTGGTAACAGAAGCCTACGAAGAGCTTAGAGATTATGCAAAGGAGGGAGTTCAAGCAGTATCACCACTAACTCTTTCCCAAAAGATTGAATTGATAAAGGCAGGCGTTCATGCAAGAAAACTCTCTGAAGAAGCAGCAGAGGTAGGGAATGATATTATTAAGCTTTCACAGCACTTCAGCGATATAGATAACAAATGGAGAGTATTCTACGGCACGCATTTTAGGAACGCTGAACGGAAAGCAGAGGAGTTGGACGAAGCATACAAAAAACTCAGAGAAGAGTTTGATAAGATCTCAAGTTTGTCAGAAGAAAGACAGTTAAGGAAATAACGTAGAAATTAACCTGAGTAATCTTTTAAAATTACCACACTTACTTCGTTTGCTTACAATAAGAGAGGGGTACCATTTTTTCTAAGAGTGTGTTTTATACACTAACAGGAAATTCTAAGCCTCAAAGAGTCACTGATGAGCAGATATGGAATTTCACATTTGACTGAAAAGGAAAATATAATTAAAATAATTAATGTAAACAAGGAGGCAAATATGTTTATTGCGAATGAGGAACAAATTAGAAAAGGCTTAACAACAGATATTTACTTTGTAAGGACAGAAGAAATTCTTCAGAAAATGCACGTCAATAAAACTGTCGTTGCAGAAGTTACCGTACAGTCTCTTCCGCACAATTGGGCTGTCTTTGTGGGACTGCCCGAAGTAGTAGAACTCCTTCAGGGCAAAAACGTAAATGTATGGGCGATGAGAGAAGGCACAATTTTTTCATCACACGACAAAAATGGTATTCCTATCCCTGTTATGATAATCCAGGGCATATACAAAGATTTTGCAATTTATGAAACTCCTTTGCTTGGGATGATCTGTGAAGCATCTGGTATTGCAACAAAAGCAGCAAGGATTAAAAAAGTTGCTTTTGACAAAGCTGTCCTTTCCTTTGGCATAAGGCGAATGCATCCTGCCATTGCACCAATGATTGACCGAGCATCATATATTGGCGGATGTGACGGAGTTTCAAGTGTCATTGGTGCAAGAACCATCGGCAAGGAACCTTCGGGTACGATTCCTCATGCATTTATTATAAACCTTGGTAATGTATCAAATGCAATTAAGGCATTTGATAAGTATACTGATCCGACTGTGCCTCGTATTGCTTTGGTAGATACATATGGAGATGAAAAATTGGAAGCAGTGCAGGCTGCAGAAGCAATAGGCAAAAAGCTATACGGTGTTCGCTTGGATACACCACGTTCAAGGAGAGGTACACTCGCTGATATTGTAAGAGAGGTAAAGTGGGAGCTCGCTATAAGAGGATTTGAGGATGTAAAAGTAATCGTTTCCGGGGGATTGGACGAAAATACGATACCGGAGCTCTTAGAAGCAGGAGCAGATGGGTTTGGCGTTGGCACATCCATATCAAACGCACGTACAGTGGACTTTGCAATGGACATTGTTGAAATGGATGGAAAACCTGTTGCAAAGAGAGGAAAGTTTGGTGGAAGGAAGAAAGTATATAGATACAAGAAAAACGGAGAAATAAAATTTATGGTTGTTCCCTTTGACAAGTCATTTGATGGGGAAGAAATGCTTGTTCCTGTAATTAAAAATGGCAAAGTTGTTTATAAAGAGTCAGGGATAGACAATATACGTGAATATGTATTAAAGCAACTCAAAGAGATTAATGATTTTTAATGAAACTTTTTGATTCAAAAGGAAAAAGAATAATTTCACCACTGGCTGATAGAGTGAGACCAAAAACTCTTTCCGAATTTATTGGGCAGAAGAATTTACTTTCCAAGGGTAAGCCTCTATATGAGATGATAAAGAGTAATAATTTACACTCTTTCCTTATATATGGGCCGCCAGGGACTGGTAAGACAAGCATTGCACTTATTGCGTCTGAAGGAAGGAAGCGAACATTTATCACTGCAACAACCACGCACATAAAGGATGTGAGAGGGATGCTCCTGGGATTAAAAAAGGAAAAAGAATTCTCCAGTGTGCAAAACGTTTTGATAGTAGACGAGATCCAGCACTTTACACGGAGAGAGCAAGATGCATTCCTTGCCCCTGTAGAAGATGGCGATATTACACTTATTGCATTAACTACAGAAAACCCCTCTTTTTATATTAATTCTGCTCTTCTTTCACGGCTTTCTATCTTCGTATTCAATAGACTTACTGAGGGGGAAATAAAAGAAGTTGTACAGAGGGCCCTGGAGAAAGATGATATGATAAAGGGTAAGAGAATTACCGGAGAAGCCTTGAACAAAATTGCGGTGATGGCTGATGGAGATGCAAGGAGAGCATTAAATATTGTTGAATCTGCTGTAACAAATAGCGGGAAGAATATCATAGAAGAATTAGATATAGAAGACATTGCGGCAAGCTCACCATACTATGGAAAGGAGGAACATTTTGATCTTATCTCTGCATTCATTAAAAGTATGCGGGGGAGCGATGCCGATGCAACACTTTATTACTTTTACAGGATGATTACCGCCGGGGAGGATCCTCTTTACATAGCACGGCGTATGATACGTTTTGCGGCGGAAGACATTGGTTTGAAAGATGTAAATGCACTCGTTATAGCAAATGAAGCAAGAAATGCTTTCCAAAATATAGGACCTCCCGAAGGGTACCTTGTACTTGCAGAAGCTGCTGTTTACCTTGCAAAAGCCCTAAAGAGCAATGCATTGTATTATGCGGAGAAAGAAGTGACAAAAACAATTAATGAAACAGGCAGTCTTGAAGTACCTAAAAAACTGAAGAATCCTGTGACTTCTTTAATGAAAAAATGGGGATATGGCAAGGAATACAAGTATCCACACAATTTCCCAGGGCACAGAATAGACGGAGAAATATATCTCCCCGATAAAATTAAAGAAAAAAAATTCTACAATGAAAAGTAAACTACATTATTGTAGACAAGGTTCTATTGTTGAATAATCATATGTTTTCATAATAAAACTAACCCATAGAGACATACTGCATAAAACCTTTGTTTGTCCTCTTATAAATTAATTTTTCCTGTTTCTTTATAGCTTTTGAAAGAGATTACTACAAAATCTTTTCTATTTCTCGAATACCTTCTTTAATGCTAAACATTACCATACCAAGTTTTGCATTCTTATCAGTAACGGCAAGTAGAGCAGCAGCATCCTTTATATTCGTGACGAGAATGTAGCCATCGTCACCTTTTACAAGTGTCTGCTCAAGTTTTCCCATTTCAAGCTCGTTGGATGCTTTCTCAGCAAGTGCAGACAACGTTGCTGAAATAGCGGCAATCCTATCTTCTTCAGCACCCTCTGGCAGTAAGCTCGACATTGGAAGTCCATCCGGACTTACAACAGCAAGTACTTTAAAATCAGGGTTTTCCTGTTTCATTCCTTTTAATACTTCTAAAATTTGTACCTGTCTTCCTGGAACCATTTTATAACCTCCTTTATTTTTTTGTATTACATTGATCTCCATTTCCATTTATATAATATCAGTTTTTTTGCTCCTGTCAATAAAAAACAATTGTTGAATTTACATTTATTCTTTATTAAGAATCAGTTGTAACAGGGTCAAAAGGGTGTTTTTAACACTTTCTTTACTCTGTGCATTGCAGTCCACGACAGGAATCCACTTAGGTACATTTAGTATCTTGCGAATCTCTTCTTTGGAGATTTCTTCTTTCTCCTTAAAATGATTTAAGGCTATTAAAATAGGCACATCCGTCTTGATCCTGAAAGAATTAATAATATCCTTTGCATCTTCGAACGTGTTTTTTGCAGCAGCATCAATAATTACTATGACTCCGAGGGCATCTTTTCCAAGTATACTCCACATATAATTAAACCTAAGCTGCCCTGGAGTGCCAAAAATATGAAGAGCATTTTCCTTGTCTAATGTGATGCGACCAAAATCCATTGCTACAGTCGTTGTACCTTTTACCGTAGATTCATCTGGTGCTGTGGTCTTTGCTTCAGTAGTGACTGGTGCAATCTCTGTAATTGTCCTGATGAAAGTTGTCTTTCCTGCAGCAAAAGGGCCAGAGACGATAATTTTATACCTCTTTATCATAATCTTTTAATCCTCTGTATGAGTCTTATAATGAAACTACGTGGAGGCTTCTTCTTAACAACTATATTGTCTCCATCTGGATTTTTTTCTCCAATCTCTCTCAAAATTCTTAAAGTAACAAGTGTATAGACCTCTTTTGAAAGGTCAATCTCCGACATTTTAAGTTTTAAAGTAGCTTCTCTTATCGTGAGATTTTCTTTTCCCAATAAGTACATAATCCTCCATTGCATTGGAGTAAGACGAATCTCCTCAGGTATATCTTTAGAAGACAGTTTAAAAGTGGAATCAACGGAATGAATTTTTTCTTTTATCTTTTTCCATTCATCAACTTTGGAAGTAGCGAAAAGAATAAGCTCAGGGACGGACTTATTAATGGATTGTTTTGTATCATCTACACTACAATTAATAAATTTGAAAAGTTTCTCTTCAGTGCTTAGAATATTTATTATTGCAGCTTCGCCTACATATCCTTTTATTTCTGCATCTTTCACCTGTCCTTTTTCAAAATATATTGTGCCTTTGTCCTCATCCCTTTCACCACTTAAAACGAGTTTTCCTGTTTTCCTTCCTAGCGAGATTATCTGTAGTACTTCGTATAGGGAAAAATCTTTTAAACTTCCTTCAAGCATTTTTAAATGATGCTCCTATAATCCAAAATGATTTTTTAGCATTAATAACTTCTTCAAATTCGTTAATTTTATTCTCACTCTACAAATCATCCTTTTTAATTTTTAAGTTTAATTGTTTTTACAGTATATTGATTTCTCATTTTTG
>CAYONU010000014.1:0-20115 GCA_964405445.1 uncultured Caldisericales bacterium
GTGAAGATTGTAAAAAAGAGATGAGTGAAAAATAAATTATTTTATAGGCTGTAGCTACGAATTTTTATATTTGTAATTTTCTCTAACCCCTTTCGCAATGAGGAATTAGAGCATAAAATAGCCCTGTTTTTTGGTGGAAGATCCGTTTTAGCCCCGAAAGCCCCCTCTTTTAAAGAGGGGGAAGGAGGACAAAAATGAAAAGTGTTAATTACAAGTTTTCTTTTTTAGGTAATGTATAAAGTACATTATCATAAGGTGTTCTATACAGCTTTGTCTTGAGAAGTTTCTGGTCGAGAGTATGCCCAATAATGCCTATAGTTCTTCCCAATACGAAAAATGCGTTGAGCAAGCCTGCATTGATCCTTTCATCAATTTCTTCGCTTGTAAATCCGAGCGATTTCATTAAATCTACAAGTAAAACACCTGTACATCCGTCTACATTTAAGATAAGATTTTCTTTCTTTGCTGTTGTAATTTTCTCTACTTCAAGTGCATAATTAAGATATTCTGTTCTGGGAAAATACATTTTTGCATATCTCTTAAGCATCTTCACACGTTTATCAGGATTTCTCACACTTTTTACTCTATGACCAATCCCTGGTATATGCATGCCCTTTTTCTTCATTTCCTCAACAAAATCTTTAGGTGAAAGATTATTATCCTTTGCCCATTTGAAATAGTGTCCTGCACCATCAATTGCACCGCCAAAGCGCGGTCCAATGGTAAGAATGCCTGACGCAACAGCAGAAACAAGATCTCTTCCTGCACGTGCTGTTACGATAGCATTGTGTGCACCGGATACACAAGGACCATGATCTGCAACAAGCTGTAAAATGAGCTCTATAAATTTAGTTGCATATTCTGGAAGTGACTTCTTCATCCACAGCAAACCTATCACATATCCAATCCCTTTATTTGATTCTATAATCTCAGAGATAGGAATACCTGCATATTTTACTTCCTCGCCCCTATCATCAGAAATTGTTGTAATGAACTGTTTATGCCTTCGTACAATGCCCTGTTCTACTGCCTTGTCAAAATCCATTGGAGGTAATGGAGGAGTGGTTTCTTTAATTCCCTTAATGATACCTTGAGACTTCAAATTATTATAAACCATCTGAATCTTATCAAATAGTCCGTCAAATGAATCAGGAACAATTGCCCCTGCTTCTTTAAACGCGGCATTCTTTGCATCTGCTGTTTCTTTTGCACCGCCTGCACGCGCTCCAGCATGACCGAACTGTACCTCCGTCGGGAATACTTTTGCACAGGTACCTGTAACCCATGCTATAAGAGGTTTCTTGATTTTCCCATCCTTTAAGGCTTCTATAACTTTGTATTCTTCAATTCCTCCAACCTCTCCCAGCATTACATCGAACTTAATTTCATCATTTTCTTCGTAACGCAACAGATGCCTTACAAGTGAAGAACAGGGATATCTGTCTCCGCCGATTGCAATGCCTTCGTTTATGCCGTCTGCTGCCCTTGCAATAATGTTGAACATTTCATTCAGCATACCGCCTGATTTAGTAACAAGCCCTACACTTCCTTTCCTGTAGAGTTTTGATGCAATAAGATTCTCACTACTGCCACCTGCATTACCAATCCTAAACCTTCCAGCAGCAATGCCACCTACTGTTGAAGGACCAATTACTACTTTTCCTTTCTTTTCAGCCAGAGCCCCCATTGCCCTTTCTTTCCTTTCCGGTATCCCTTCTGCAATAACAGCAACGAGCTGTATGGAAGGTATATCTAATGCCTGGAGAGTTGTATCGAAAGCAGAGCGATACGATGCAAAATTAATCATTACTGATGCATCTGGATGGTGCATCATTGCTTCTTTTATGGTCCTATAAACTGGGATAGGGATTTCTTTGCTGCCGGAAAATGCTGTTTCAATACCCCCACCTGCGGGGTCCACAATGCAAGCAACAGACGGCACTTCTCTTTGAGACATATAATCAAAATCCAGCATACGCTGCACAGCTTTTAACTGTCTTCCATATATAATAGCTTGTGTTGATTCAGTAAATAGTTTTTTCATTGCATACTCCTCAGAGCAAGGCTCACAACCCTCGTCATATGAAGTTCAGGACCATATACCTCCATTGGTACCTGAAGCTCAGTTCCTAAATCTTTCATAAGAGTGAGTCCTTTTTTGTAATTTGGCCCCCCTCTTCTTACATATATTTTTACATTGTTTTCTTTTAGCTTATTTTTGTATTCTCTTAATGCTCTTATGATACCTTTAAATGTTTCTGCAACATCAGTAAAGTTTGCAATACCACCTCCGATGATAAGAACCTTTCCTTTCGGGTCTTTTTCACGCGTCATAAGGTCAAGGATCGTTTTTGCATATAGATATGTTTCTTCCTCTGACGGATTACCAGAGTACTCGCCGTAGTTTGCAAGTTCTTTCCCGTAACCTAAATCTACAACAGTATCCGCGTAGATAACGCTTGCTCCGCCTCCTGCAACCATAAGCCATACATGCCCTTTTGGATTAAGTACGGTGAGTTTTAAGGATGCACCTGTTCTTTCATCCAGCTCTTTTATGAACCGTTCTTCTTTTGTAAAAGTTCTTCCAAAAGGAGTGGGAAATTCTATGTCCCCCCATTTATCCTTGTCCCAGAAAAGTGCTGTATCATCCAAACGTGCAACGAGATCAAGCGGAATGACTTCGCCATTTACAATTGTGAACGGATTAATCTCAAGGTATGTGAAATCAAGATTAGCAAAGATTTTATATAGAGATTTTATAAACATTTGTATGGTTTTATTCACATCAGGTAGATCAATATCATCTATCTTTCCAAGAATAGGCACAAAGAATTCTTTTACTCTTTCCCAATTTTCTTCGATATCTATGCCTCCTTGCTCTGAGAAGTATATTCTGTCACCTTTTGCCTCAGTCCGAATAGCAATATAATATTCCTCTGTATGCGGTACAAATGGCTCCACGAGAAAATGTGTAAGTGGCCCTTCCGTTTTTCCAATTGTTACAATTTTTTGCATTCTTTCCTGGATCCATTTTTTTGCTTCATTAAATGTTGCATTGAGTAATACGAGATGATGCTTTCCTCTCTTCCCAAAAAGCTGGTCAGGCTTTACAGTGAGATGTTTTTCTTTGATCCAGTTGTTTTCTTTTGCTAATTCATCCAGGCTTTTTTGGGGTGTTACTAATGAAACTTCGCCTCCGTAATGAAATTTACCTTCTGAGTATCTCTCAAAGTACTTTGATAGAATCTTTTTTGCATGGTACTCCCTTATGCCGCGCTGCGCCATCTAAATTACCTCCATATTTTTAATTACTCTGTCACCAAATGCAGATGTAGAAACTTTTGTTGCTCCCTCTATTTGCCTTGCAAGGTCATATGTCACGTATTTCTCTGCAATTGTTTTTTTTATTGCATCTGTAATAATTGTTTTTACCTTTCCCCATCCTAAGTATTCAAACATTTCTGCACCAGAAAGGATAAGTGATCCTGGGTTTACCTCATTTTTACCTGCATGCTTTGGTGCTGAACCATGTGTTGCTTCAAACAGTGCAGTATGCGTATTAAAATTAATATTACCACCCGGTGCCATCCCTAATCCGCCAACCTGTGCAGCACAGGCATCTGATATATAATCACCATTGAGGTTTGGAGTAACGATGATATCATATTCATCGGGTCTTAAAAGCAGTTGCTGAAACATTGCATCTGCAATTCTATTTTTTAGAACAATTTTTCCTTCTGGTACCTTGCCATTATACTTTTCTTTCACTTCTTTCTCTGTTATAACTCTATTTTTGTATTCTTCTTCTGCGAGTTGATAGATAACGTTTTTAAATAAGCCTTCCGTGTATTTCATAATATTTCCTTTGTGCACAACCGTTACAGATTTTCTCCCATGCTTAATAGCATAATCTATTGCTGCTTTTCCTATTCTTCTTGAGCAAAATATACTGATTGGTTTTATACCTATGCCTGAATCTTCCCTAAGATTTACATTGAGTTTATTCCCGAGAAAGTTTCTTATCTCTGCTGCTTCAGAAGAATCATACGGCCATTCAATCCCTGCATATACATCCTCTGTATTCTCTCTAAATATAATAACATCCAAAAGCTCTGGATGCTTCATAGGCGACGGCATACCTTCAAGATAGCTCACAGGACGGAAGCAAACGAATAAGTCTAGTGTGCGCCGCATTGTCACGTTCAGAGATCTATAGCCACCACCGATAGGAGTTGTTAAAGGCCCTTTTATTGCAACAACATACTCTCTTATCGTATCAATTGTTTCTTTTGGCAGTGGCTCGCCTGTCTTTTCTATGGCTTCCTTTCCTGCAAGGATTTTCTTCCATTCTATTTTTCTTTTACCACCGTATGCTTTTTCTACTGCTGCATCAAATACTTTCAGTGCAACAGGTGTAATGTCTACCCCAATACCATCACCTAAGATGTATGGGATTGTAGGGTTATCCGGGACTTTCATTTTACCGTTTTCTGCTGTAATTTTCATTCTATATCTCCTTTAGCTGTAAAAGGTAGTAACCCTCCAGCAAGTATTATTTTCCTTTGTCTATCTGTAAGATACAATTTGAGTATAATCTCTTTATTCTTTGTGATATCTTTTAATGTTACTATATCTTGCCCGTTCTCTATTGTATTCCTCACATTATCAATTTCAACTTTATCTCCTTGCTCTATTGCACCATAATCAGATGAATTTTTAAAAAGCAAAGGCACGATACCAAAGTTTACAAGATTTGCTTGATGTATTCTTTCTATTGTTTTTGCAATAACTGCTTTTACCCCAAGATACATTGGACACAGTGCCGCATGCTCTCTTGATGACCCCTGACCGTAGCTCTCTCCGCCTACAATAATATTAGCTATGCCTTTTTCTTTGTTCTTTAGAGCACGATTTGAAAAATCTGGATCTATCGGCTCAAATACATGCATTGCATACTTTAGTACATTGGAACGGTACTTAAGATACTGGCCCGCAGGCATAATATGATCTGTTGTTGTTTTATCTCCTACTTTAATTGTAATAACACCTCTTATTGTTTCTTTTGGCGGCTCATTCTTTGGGATGGGTTTGATGTTTGGCCCTCTAAAGATCTTAACTTTTTCCCTTTCTTCTTCTGCTAATGGAAAAATGAACATAGAGTTATCAATGATAAATTCATTAGGTAAATCTATCTTTTTGTATTTAACACCCATTTTCTCCAGATCTCTTGGATCTGTAATTTTTCCTGTAATAATAGCAGCAGCAGCGGTTTCAGGGCTCACGAGGTACACTCTTGCATTTTTTGTCCCACATCTTCCTTTAAAATTCCTATTGTTTGTACGTAATGAAACAGCGTTCGTCCCAGGTGCAAAACTGTTGCCAATGCAGAATCCGCAGGCAGATTCAAAGATCCGTGCTCCTGCCTTAATCAATGTATTAAGCCCTCCATCTCTGTCGATCATTTCTATTACTTGTCGTGATCCGGGGGCTACACCAAACTCAACATTTGGATGCACCGTATGTCCTTTTAAAATATGAGCTACAATCATCAAATCTCTGTAAGAGGAGTTTGTGCAGCTTCCCACTGCTACTTGATCTACATTTAATCCTTCTACTTCCCTCACGGTTTTTACATTACCCGGAGAATCAGGGCATGCAATCATAGGCTCAATTTCTGAAAGATCTATTTTTATTACTTTGTCGTAAGTAGCATCTGGATCTGACTCAAAAGGAATCCAGTCCTTTTCTCTATGCTGCTTTTTCATAAAATCAAGTGTTTGTTCGTCAGAAGGAAATATAGATGTAGTTACTCCTGTTTCTGCACCCATATTTGTAATTGTCGCTCTTTCTGGCACGGTAAGCGTTTTTACACCTTCTCCGCCATACTCAATGGTATAACCTACGTTGCCTTTTGTTGTTAGAATAGATAAAACTTTAAGTACAACATCCTTAGCAGAGACCCAAGGTTTTAATTTGCCTGTAAGTTCAACTCTTATGACCTTGGGATATGTAAGGTAATATGGCCCACCGCCCATTGCAACAGCTACATCGAGTCCGCCCACGCCAATAGCAAGTTCCCCGATGCCGCCTGCTGTAGGCGTATGAGAGTCTGAGCCTATGAGAATTTTGCCTGGTTTCGCAAATCTCTCAAGCTGGACCTGATGGCAGATGCCGTTGCCTGGACGTGAAAAAATGATACCATATTTTTCTGCAACACTCTGTAAGTACTTGTGGTCATCAGCATTTTCAAAGCCTACCTGTACTGTATTGTGATCCACATAACTTGTTGCTTCTGTTTTTACTTCTTTAAAGCCCATTGCTTCAAATTCAAGATACGCTGCTGTCCCTGTTGCATCCTGTGTAAGTGTTTGATCAATACGTACACCGATTTCTTTGCCCTTTTCCGCTTTACCTTTTACAATATGAGCTTCTAGAATCTTTTCAACGATGCTTTTTCCCATTTTTTGTCTCCTTTAATCCCCTTAAATAGTTATAAATTGTAAATTTTGATACACCCAACTTGCTTGCTGCAACATTCACGGAATTTTTAATCTGGAAGAAATTCCTTTCGTACAAGTCTTTTATGATTAATTTGTTCCTTTTGCTCACAGGTAAATTACCTTTTACTCCTGCCTGAAGAATAACTTCATTGAAAACCTTTTTCATCAATCCATTGATGGAGGGGGATGAACTTTTTATTATATTCTCGCTGAGTTTCTCATCTTCTGCAAACTCTGTAAGAGGTTTAAGGAACTCCCTGATAGAGATAGCCGCAGTAAGATCCATATTGAGGCAGAGTGACGCAATAAGTTTCCCTTTCTTATTGCGTATAGGAATTGTTACAGAGCGTAGCGGAGTACCACTTGGAGAAACACCCTTATATGGCCCCACTATTTCCTTATTTTTTTCCATTGCGTCGTTTAGAATCTCTAATCCCGAATCCGTAAGCGATGAGCCCAAATGCCTATTTGTAATTTCACCATTTTCTATGGCAACAACGGAATGCTCCATATCTTTGAATGAATGCAATACAACTTCGCAATTTCTGCCAAGTAGTGCTGCAATGCCTTTTACTACGGGCTTAAGTGTTTCTATAATTCTCTCATCTTCTTTTGAAAACATATTACTCCTTACAAAAAATTTTAACAGCTTACAAAAATTTTGATGCTATTAAAATTATATACATCTTCTTAAGAAAGTCAATACTTTGTACAAGTTGCTCAGTACAGGAGCATTGTTAGGAATATTTCTATGTATCTCTTCTAAAAAATTCTACAATAAAAACACAAATCCCTATTAATATTATGAGGTCGCCTATACTGTATACAGCAACAAGTGGCTTTAGTTCAGGTATTGTGATTCTGTCAGCAAAAAAATTCAAATGCGTTTTTGACGACATTATCATCGCATTATAAAAGTGTCCGGACTTAACTAAAAGTTTTACTTTTTGATACTGTCCTACGAGTTTTAATTTTGACAAATCTTGTGGCATAAAACCCCTGTTTACAAGTATTACAACGAGATTCAGAGAAAATCCTATTGCAGCAATTTGCATTCCTCTGTAATGCAAATTCATAATTAGAAAAATAAGAAGCACAAACAATGAAATAATATAAAATGTAGGGGTTAGAAAACTTAAAGACGAACAGCTAAATTTTTTGTTGAATATAACAAGTTGTATTAAAAAACCAACAAAAATCAGATAGATTGCTCTTACTTCTTTATCTTTTATACTGTTAAAACCTTTGTTGACTATAACAGTTAACAAGAATACAAAGGCAATAATAATTATTTCAATCATTTACAGCGGGAAAGAAATTTTCTCTTTTTACAGGTTCTTCTTTCAATTTTTCCATTACTACATAGCAGAAGGCATCAGCAATATCTGGGTCAAATTGCGTTCCTTTGCATCTTTTGATTTCTCTTAATGCTTCTTCCGCTGACATTCTTTTTTTATACGGTCGTGGGCTTATCATTGCATCGAAAGCATCTGCTACTGCAATAATGCGGGAACCTAAAGGTATTTCCCCATTTCTTAATCCATCTGGATAGCCTGAACCATTGAAATGCTCGTGGTGATGTCTAATAATTTTTGCACCCTCTTTAAAACGTGAAAAATGATTCAAGACCTCTTCACCTTTTAATGGATGTTGTTTTATCTTTTCAAATTCTTCTTCTGTAAGCGAAGAGGGCTTTAAAAGAATAGCATCAGGTACCACAATCTTTCCGATGTCATGCAGTTGAGCGGCAAGAGTGATGAAGTAAGCTTGTTCTTCAGGTATTTTTAGCTTATTACAGAGCTCTTTTACCCATTTTGCAACACGTACGGAGTGCTGCATTGTATCAGGAATCTTAGCATCTACTTCCTCTGCAAATGCATATAAAGCATTTATAGTTTCTTCTTCAAGTTGTACTTTTCTCTTTGATGCAGAATAAATAGCAACAAAAGTAGGTATAAGAAATAGATTTATCCAGGGGCTTGCCTGGAAAAGGTAGATAATAATTATGCTAAGAGGAAACAAAGTAAAATCCTCTATCCATGTAGCCTTTGTGTTTTTAACCCAGAATTTTAGGAATGGTTCCCGATTAATTATAGATAATAAACCAAAAAGAATGAACGTTTCGGAAAAAAAATAAACAGCAGCAGCCAGGACAAGGGCTAACAGGTTATGAGCTGAAATAAGCGGCAAAGAGCTTATATAAAATCTGTGAAAAACAATGCTTGTTAATCCCACTGTAATTACAATTGATGCTGCATTGAATAAATTCTTGTACCACTCTTTTTTTGCAATGATATCTGCAATTATACTTCCTACTGCAGATACAACTATTGCTGCAAACGGAGTAAATATAAATGCTACAGCAAAATTTAGAGCCATTGAAACTGTGATTTCCGCACAATTCCTTTTTTTAGGAAAGTAAACTATAGGATATTTATCAGAAATTACTAAAAATACAATAAATAATAATGCTAAAGATAAAACATTTGAAAGAGTCTGTTTCCCTTCGGAAAGATAGAGTATATAGATACTTATAAAACAAAATACTGCTACCACCAGGATAAAATAAATAAAAATCCTTACACGTTTCTCAAAATTTTTCATCTCAACCTCTCTTTTCTCATAATAACATTAAAAATATTATAAGAGAAAAGAGAGGGAAATGCAAATAATTGCTTTTTATTAATTCCATCTGTAATCTGCAAGCAGTGTAATAGCTAATACGCTGATACTAAGAAGAAATGCTACGATTTTTCCCCATTTCATATTTTTCACCTCCTTTATCAAAAAATTTTTACTACTTATTTGACATAAATATATCTCTTTTTAGAAACTTGTCAAGTAGGCAAATCAAAATTTTAGTTGTAATTTAATTTCCTTTAATGCACATATCCTGCCATCTTAAATATGGGTAAATACAATGCGATAACAATACTTCCAACCAGGCCTCCGACAATAACTATCATTATGGGATTAATAAGAGCAGTGACATTGTTCATTATATAATCTACCTCTTCATTATAAAATTCTGCTACCTTATGCAGCATTTTTTCTAGACTCCCGCTTTCCTCGCCAATGCCTGTCATTTCTACTAACATAGTGGTGAACATACCACTTTTTTCAAATGAGGCTGCGAGAGATTCGCCTCTTTTTACATCGTTAACAATACCCTCAATTGAATCACCTATGACAACATTATCAATAGTGCCTCTTACTGTTTGCAAAGCATCTATAAGAGGGACACCAGAACCAAAAAGTGTAGCGAATGTATCACTGAAACGTGCAATTGCTGCCTTTTTATTTAGGTTGCCAAAGATAGGTGTTCTCAAACTACTTGCATCTTTTTGCCTTCTGCCTGCAGGGGTTTTTATCCATTGCATGTAGAGAGCATATGCAGCTATGCTAACAATTAAAACAAGCCATCCTTTATGTACAAGAAAATTAGCTGTTGCAAATACAATTTTTGTTGGTCCAGGCAAAGGGGCTCCTAATTGGCTAAGAGCATCCTCAAACTTTGGAATAACAAATATAAAAAGGCCTATAATAATAGCTATTGCAAAAATAAGTACTGCAACAGGATACATCATTGCACCCTTTATTTTACTTTTTGTCTCGTAATCACGTTGAAGAAAAGCGCTCATTTTAAGCAATGCATTACCTAAAGTACCGCTTTTTTCACCTGCTTTTGCCATACTTACGTAGAGGCTAGAAAATACATCAGGATATTTGGCAAGTGCATGAGAAAGGGATTCACCCTTATTTACACTCTCTGCTACAGAGTGTGTTATGGTAGCAAGTTTTTTATTATTTGTCTGTTTCTCAAGCACAGCTAAGCATCGGGAAATGGATAATCCTGCATTAAGCATTGTACCAAACTGATTTGTGAAAATAGAGAGATCTCTTACTGAAATCTTTGATAACCTTGAAAAGATACCTTTGTTTTCAGTTATTCTATTAGAAGAAACTCTACTCACTCCAAAACCTTTTGCTTCCTTTATATATATAATTCGATAACCCTTTTCTCTCAAGGCATTAGCTACTTCAGAAGGAGTATTCATATCCATCTTACCTAATTTTTGGTGTCCGGAAAGCTCAATCACTTTATAAGAAAATGTAGGCATCCTTGTCACCTACCCATAAGGTTTATAAAATTATCCTTATTAAATGCATATCTCAGACCCTGCTCGTACGTAATCATACCTTTGTTTACTAAAACTTTTAAGGATTGTTCCATTGTTTGCATACCTATTTTGGCACCTGTTTGGATTGACGAAGAAATCTGAAAAGTTTTTCCTTCCCTTATGAGATTTCTTATAGCAGGTGTTGCAATGAGTACTTCTGTGGCGAGAACAAGCCTATTGTTATCTGTGCATGGAATGAGCTGCTGCGAAAATATAGCAAGTAATACCGCAGCTAATTGTGCTTTTACCTGTGTTTGCTGATATGGAGGAAAAACATCCACAATTCTGTCCACAGATTGAGGAGCAGAGTTTGTATGAAGTGTGGCAAATACAAGATGGCCTGTTTCTGCAGCTGTAAGGGCAGTAGCTATTGTTTCATAATCTCTCATCTCTCCTACCAGGATTACATCCGGGTCCTCTCTCAGTGCAGCACGCAGTGCATTGGGAAAGGAAAATGTGTCACTCCCTAATTCTCTTTGAACGATAATGGATCTTTTGTGTCGAAACAAATATTCGATTGGGTCTTCAATTGTAATAATATGCTTGGATTTTTTCATATTTATTTCATCAATCATTGCAGCAAGTGATGTAGATTTTCCGTGGCCCGTAGGACCTGTAACAAGAATAAATCCTCTCTCATGATCGATAATATTATGAGCTATTTTAGGTACACCAAGAGAATCAAGATCAGGTATCTCAAATGGGATTCTTCTAAACGCTGCGGCAACCGTTCCCCTCTGATAAAATACGTTTATCCTGAAACGTGCTAATCCCTTTATTCCAAATGAAAAGTCATATTCTCTTTTTTCTTTAAATGCTTTTTTCTGTTCGTCTCTCATAATTGAGAAAGCCATTTCAGCAGTATCCTCAGGGGTAAGTGCCTCTTTTCCTACGAATATAAGCTCCTTATGGATCCTTAATACAGGGGGCAAACCTACAGTAAGGTGAAGATCGGATGCGCCCTTCTCAACAGTAAGGAGGAGAAGATCCTTTAACTTTATCATTTCTGTACCTCTACGGTAGAAACAACTCTTAAGACCTCTTCAATTGTCGTAATACCTTCCATAGCTTTTGTAAGTGCGTCGTCAAGAAGTGTTTTCATTCCTTGCGCTCTTGCCAATTTATTGATTTCACTTGCGCTTGCACGATCCATAATGAGTTTTTGAATCTCTGGTGTGATTGGGAGAATTTCTTGTACAGCTATCCGTCCCTTATAGCCAGTATGGTTGCATTCGTCACATCCTTCTCCCTTATAGAATGTTGCATTTTTCAAAATACCTGTATCTACACCGATATGTTCTAGAATTGCCTGGGGAGGATTATACTTTACTTTGCAGGACTTGCATATCTTCCTTACAAGCCTCTGGGCAGTGGCTCCGATGAGTGTTGAAGCAACAAGAAATGGTTCCACACCCATATCAATAAGACGTGTAGGAATAGACGCTGCATCATTTGTATGAATCGTAGCAAATACGAGATGTCCCGTAAGAGCTGATTCTATAGCTATTTGTGCAGTTTCTTTATCTCGAATTTCACCTATTAGTATGATGTTGGGGTCCTGCCTTAGTATAGAGCGGAGCGCGTTAGCGAAAGTTAAACCTGCTTTAACATTCACCTGTACCTGATTGACTCCTCTTAGATGATATTCAACAGGGTCCTCTACTGTAATGATATTCCTTGCTGGTGTATTTAACCTGGTCAGTGCAGAATATAGGGTGGTAGTTTTTCCTGAACCTGTAGGTCCTGATATGAGCACCATTCCGTACGGCTGGCTTATGATTTCTTTGAATTTTTCCAAGTTCTGTGAGGAAAAGCCTAATTTCTCAAGGGACAGGAGTGCTTTGCTTGCATCTAATATTCTCAAAACAATTTTTTCACCGTATACTGTTGGAAGTGAAGAAACCCTGAAATCGATGCTTCGCCCTTTGAATTTTAAAGTAATTCTCCCATCTTGAGGTAATCTATGTTCTGCTATATCCATATGAGACAAAATTTTAAAGCGAGATACAACACCTGGCTGTATCGTTTTCGGAAGACTTTGACGTTCATACAAGATGCCGTCTATTCTATAGCGTATACGTAAACTTTTTTCCAGGGGCTCTATGTGAATATCAGATGCGCGCTCGAGAATTGCTGCTGACATAATGTTGTTTACAATCCTTATAACGGGTGCCTCTTCGCCCATCTCTCGGAGCTTAGCAATATCAATTTCCTCTTCGGTGATTTCAGTATTCTCAGCAGTTACTTCTTCTTCCGCTTTTTTCACTACATCTTCCATCTCGTAATACTTTTCGATGGCTTGGTCAATGTTTGCACGGGTAGTTACATAAAAGACAAGATTTTCGCCCAGGGTAAGCCTTAAATAATCTATAGCCTCAATATTTGTAGGATCTGCAATAGCTATATGTATCTTACCTGCTTCTTTCTTTAACAAAAATACACCATAATACTTTGCTTTATCTGGATCTAAAGTATGCAGGCTTTTCTTGTCAACAGGATAATTTGCAAGGTCTACATATGGCATCCCCCACTGTTCGCCTAAAGCCTGGGCTGCCTGTACTTCTGTAATAAATCCTGTATCCTCAAGAATCTTCAATAGAGGCTCACGGGTTACCTTTTGAATATCTAAAGCCTGACTCAATTCATCATTCGTAATGAAATTTTCTTTTATGAGTATCTGTCCAAGTTTATCATTTTTTATTGAAAGCATTACTCTTTTTTCCTTTAATTGGGATGACTTTCCCTTCGCCTAGTGTAGATATAAGAATTTTCTTTGCACGCTTGAATTGCGGATCAATCTGTACCACCTGCTCGAGCAAATCTCTGGATTCTGCGATTTCCCCCTTGCTTTTCTTAAAGAGTGCTAATTGATACATAAGATGCACTTTTATTTCGTCGGATACATTTTTTGATGAAAGGCCTATTTCATAGTGCTTTGCAGCAAAATCCGAAAGGCCTATTTTGTCGAAGCTCATTCCTATAAATAGGGACATAAGTGGAATGTAATGTTTTGAACGTACAACGAACTGAAAAGATGCAATTGCTTCTTCGTACCTCTCTATAGCAAAGTACAAAAAACCTAAAATATAATGTATGTTATAATTCGAAGGATTCTCTGATCTTTTTTTCCTGCATTCCTTAATCTTATTCTCTAGGGATGGAGCAAATATATGTGAAGGTGTAAACTTGTCAAAAAAAGTTACGATATTATCTGCTTGCCCGCTTTCAAGATGTGCAACAAATGTATTGAGCAAAGCCTCTTTATTGTCAGGCTCTCTTTCAAGTGCTGCTTTATATACTTTAATTGATGCCTGGAGGTCATTTGCTTCTTTAAGAAAATGAGCAATCTTTAGGAGATCTTTTGTATTAAGTTGATCCATAACTTTTTCTGTTAATTCATATACTGTATCAGTATAATGAACAGGGTTCCTTTCAACGAATTTCACGAGTAACTCTGCTAATTCTTTTATATTACCTTCCTGCTCTAACAGAGTAAACTCTTTTACAATATATTGCTCATTATTAGGTGATAGTTTCATAAGTAAGTATAATACCTGCTTTGCTTTAGAAATGTCCTTTATGCTATCTATGTAGCCGTAAAGTGACTTGGCAATAGTGTCTTTTTCTGGAGCGCCAGGAATGTGAGAAATATAATTCCCTATTTCTATATAGTCATCAAGCGGCAGTTTATTAATATTATGTGCTAACATAAGCCATTTTATACCTTTATGTTTTTCTTCCATATTGAATAGGATCTTTCCTGTTGCATAAAAGTATTGGAATGCTACCGTATCACTTATATCTTTGTCCTTAAGTAATGTACTTACTTTTATTAAATACTGTACATCCTCTTTAATAAGGGGAAGAAGAGATAATGCAATACTGCTTGCATTTGGATCCAATTCTTCTATTTCGAAAAACATAGATACAGCCTCTTCTTTTTTGCCGAGCTTAATAAAATTGTTATAAAGCGCCATTTTTAGCTTTATGTCGTCTGGCATAAGATTTGTAAGCTCTTGGAGAAGATTAAGCCTTTCTTCACCCTTTACATATTTCAATGCTGTCTTTAAATAAAAAATTACTTCTTCCTTGTTGTTTTCGTTGAGACGAGAAACTTTTTTTATCACTTCTGTATTATCTGGTTCCATAAAAAGAATTTTGTTATATATATACTCTGCCTCTATGCGATTTATCTTCTCATACCTCTCTGCAACGTGCAAAAGCAATTTTCTCGCTTCTTCTTCATTGTCATTGCTTGCACACTTGAGTGCTGCCATATATTCGGGATCATTAACAAAATTATACTCTTCTCTTTTAGGAGCTTTTATTTTTTCAGGCTGCGATGTCTTTACATGTTTGGTCTCTACTTTATTCTCTTCCTGGTGTGCTGTAGGCACTTCTTCCTTGGATTCGTTTATTACATGTGGCTCTGCTTCATGTTTGTCTTCTTTAATCTCTTTAAGCTTTTCAATGTCAGCGAGTCTCTTTCTCGCTGTTTCATTACTCGAATCCATTCTTTTGAGTACTCTAAAATAGCTCTCTGCATCATCATACCTCTTTAGGTTAAAAAGAAGCTCTCCAGCAATTTCAATTAGCTCCGGCCTGCTCCCTTTTGTTTTGATAAAACTGTCTACTATGTCAAAAGCTTTTTCCAATTCTCCAATGTGTGTATACACTTTGATGGCTTTCTTTGCAATGTCCATATTTTCGGGAAACTTATTCTTTAAGGTAGTTATAATTTCCATAGCCTCTTTTCCTTCGTCGTGTTTAATTTTTTCGTCTGTGAGGAGAAGTGCATAATGAATGCCTTTTTCAAACTTTCCCAATTCAAAAAAGAGTGGAGTAATCTTTTCGTAAGTTGTTTCGTAAAATGAGTTATCAATTGCTTTTTTATCTCTGCATACTTCTAATAGATCAAGGTATACCTTCAAAGCTTTGCTTATATCTCCTTTATCATACAAAGCATCGCCCATTTTAACTGCATATGAAAGTACAGCATCAAATTTCTCCTTTGATACAAGCTTTTTGAAAACTGCTTTATAATCTTTCCTCCCAAAAAGTGCACTCATACTCCTCGCTCTCCTTTACATATATATTATAAGCTTTCCTGATAAAATTCAAAATCACAGAATTGCTCAATGTCCTCAAAAAAATCCAAAACTTCTTTCTCTACTTTTTTATCATAAAAAATGGTAATTTCTTCATTACTTCCCAGAGAAAGTGAAACAAGTCCTGTATCTTCGAGTAAAGCTTGGACAAGCCAAATACAAGATTTCTTCACAGAAATCTTCTTTACAACTTCTCTTTTCTTTATTTTGTTATCCTCCATAGTACTTTGCGATATCTCTATTATGCTCTTCCAGAGTCTTTTCAAATATGCCTTTTCCCTGAGGGGTCGTAATAAAATAGTAGTAATCCGTGTGGGGTGCATTCAATACAGCAAGAATTGATTTAAGCCCGGGGTTACATATAGGACCTGGTGGAAGTCCCTTATGCTTGTATGTATTATATGGAGAATCTATCGTTATATCTTTTTTTGAGAGCCATTGTTTATGTTCTGGCAATAAATAAGCAATGGTAGAGTCTGCTTCAAGCTTCATTCCTGTTTTCAATCTATTTAGAAATACACTTGCTACAAGAGGCCTATCCTGATCAAAAAGCGCTTCTTTTTCTACAATGGATGCGAGGATGATTACTTCTCTTAATGTAAGGTTTTTCTCCTTTGCTTTTTTCTGTATATCTTTTGGTAGAATCTCTTTGAAACGTGTTTTCATTTCATCAATAATATCGGCATACTTCATATTGTTAGTGAACATATAAGTATCGGGAAATAGGTATCCTTCATATTGTTTCGCATCCCTTATAAATAAATTTTTATCTTTTATAACTTTCTTCTCATAAAGTTTTTCTGCAAT
Source organism: uncultured Caldisericales bacterium (assembly GCA_964405445.1). Lineage (GTDB taxonomy): Bacteria > Caldisericota > Caldisericia > Caldisericales > Caldisericaceae > CAJXKN01. The sequence goes on from CAYONU010000014.1 coordinate 16,597, forward strand.
ATCCTTTACAGTGGAACCCTCAGGAATTGTGACTTTTATTTCTTCGGGCAATACCCCCTTTTTAAGCATATTTATGATAGCAAAAATACTGTGAGTATTATTCAGGTAATAATCTCCACTTTTTAACTTTTTTTCGTCCCCTTTAAATCTTACAATTAGCGAGAAGCCCGTTGGATCGAGAATAAAATTCCTTTCTTTTAGCAAAAGAGCTATATCCTTTGTCGTATTGTTCTTTGGAATGCTTAGTGTACCTGCATACTTGCCCGTAAACAGCATTGGATAAAACTCAACCAATAAAACTAAAGCAATGATGATTGTTGTAATGATTATTTCTCTGAATCGCCTGATTTTCTTTTCCTCCTCATATAGTTCAAGTAGCTCTGTAAGATAAGCATAGCTTCGGCAGCATCTTTTATAAGGCGTTCCCTTTTTGACCTGATGCCCAGGGCTTTAAACATCCTGTGTGCTATAACACTAGTGAAACGCTCATCCCAGAGAATAATTTCTGTACTGTCGAGATACGTCCTCAAAGTATTTGTAAATTCAAGTACCTTCTCTGCCTGTCTACCTACTTCTCCACGTAACGTTTTAGGAAATCCTATAATAATAGTATCTGTATTATGAGACTCCACTATTTTTTTGATCTCTTCAAATTCATTACCATCTCTTGCAATTACTGCAACGGGATTTGCCCCTATACGCAGGGGATCGCTCATAGCAACACCGATTTTTCCTGTCCCTACATCAAGAGCGATAATTATACTTTTCTCTTTCATATTAAATTGCTCCCTGTATGATTTTTTTAAGCACTTCTTTATCTATGCGTTTAGTTCCACTTCCCTGTGCTAAACGTTCATTACCTCCACCTTTTTCATTAAACAGAAGAGAAATTTTATTAAAGATATCAATACTTGAAATATCTTCATTAGATAACTTCCCTACAAGCAAAAATACTTTTTCTTCCTTGGTCGAGGTAAAGAGCACAACGCCATTTTTAATCTTTTTCTTTGCCATGTCAAAAGCTTTACGCAATTCAGCCAATGTAGCAGAATGAAATTCGTCAAAATAGAAAGGAATACTATTGTACTTTCCAATTAAACTTATGTTATTTAATTCGTATTCAATAACTTTTGATTGAAGATTCTGAAGTTCATGTTGCAATTTTTTTCTTCCATTTAAAATTTCTCTTGCGCGATTTACAACGGACATTTCGTCAGCAGATAAAATTTTTGCTACATCTTTTAAAACAGTTCTCTGCTTGCGGAAATATTTATAAGCTTTCTCTCCCGAAAAGCCTTCAATTCTCCTTATACCTGATGCAACACTCTTAAATGAAATGAGCGCAACAAGAAGAATATCACTGGTGTTTGACACATGCGTCCCCCCGCAGAATTCTTTGCTTATGCCAGGGATTTCTACAACTCTTACAGTATCTCCGTATTTCTCGCCAAAGAATGCCAGTGCCCCTGTTTTCTTTGCTTGTTCAATGGGCATCTCCTTCACACTTATGGGTATGCCTCTCAGAATAATTCTGTTTATCTCGTTTTCTATATTAAGCAGTGCTTTTTCATCAATCCTATTTGAGAAGTTGAAATCGAAACGGAACTCATCAGGATGGACGGCTGAACCTTGCTGCCTGATATTTTCTCCGAATGTTTTTCTTAATATAGCTTGCAGTATGTGTACAGATGTATGAGCACGCATAATAGCAGTCCTTCTCTCGACATCCACAAATGCTTTAATGGTGTCTCCTATTTTGACGTTGCCGGCTTCTATCTTTCCTATGTGCATTATTAAACCGTTTATAGGCATCTGCGTATCTTCAACTAAAAACTCAAAGTTGTCATTCTTTACAGTACCTTTATCGCCTACTTGTCCTCCCTTCTCCGCATAAAAAGGTGTTTTGTCAAGAATAATAGAAACTTCTTCACCTTCCGCAGCTGATGTAACAAATAATCCGTCCTTTAAAATACCCGTTACTGTAGCATCTATTGAAAATGCATTGTATCCGACAAAAGTAGTTTCTCCTACTTTTTCTTTTATTTTACCAAAGTTTACCCGCTCTGTAAAACTCTTTCCTCCTTTGAACGCTTTCCGTGCCCTTTGCCTTTGCTCTTCTGTATAAGCGTTGACTTCATTGGCATTGAAAGTAAGTCCGTACTCCTTCAGTAAATCTGCCGTAAGCTCTATAGGAAAGCCAAGTGTGTCATACAGATAAAAAATGTCCTTCGCAGGAAATTCATTTTTATCGGATGATTTGACTTTTTTATACTGCTCTTTAAAATATTCAAAGCCTGCATTTACAGTAATATTGAAGCGTTCTTCTTCAGCTTTAATACTTTCGATGATATTCTTCTCGTTTTCTTTTAGCTCAGGATAAACTCTACTGAGTGTTTCTTCAACAACAGGGACGATTTGATATAAAAATGGTTTTGTAAGCCCTATTGCTTTGCCGAAAAGAGCACTTCTCCTTATCAAGCGCCTCAATACATAACCCCTTTTCTCATTGCTTGGTACGAGGCCATCTGCGATAAGGAGTGATACAGCCCGTATATGGTCAGATATAGCGCGGAAAGAACGATTTTTCTTTTCATTCACACCATATTTTTCTCCGCTTATATCCTCGATTTTTCTTATGATAGGCAGAAAAAGATCTGTTTCAAAATCTGTTTCAACACCTTCCACAATACTTGTTATCCTTTCAAGTCCCATACCTGTATCAATGTTTTTCCTGGGCAATGGTTTTAATGTGCCATTAATCTGTCTATCAAACTGAGTAAAGACAAGATTCCAGAATTCTAAGAATCTCTCTCCTTCATCACCGGGAAGTTGTTTTTCTTCGGCAGGTTTCCTTATTCCTCTATCAAAATAAATCTCAGAGCAAGGACCACACGGGCCTACCGGACCCATTGTCCAAAAGTTATCGTCCTCACCGAGTAAAATAATCCTTTCATTGGAAATCCCTATCTTTCTCCAGATTTCTTTTGATTCCAGATCATCTTTATATACTGTAATCCAGAGGCGATCCTTTGGCAGGCCTAAAACTTCTATTATGTACTGATATGCCCACTTTATTGCATCTTTTTTGAAGTAGTCACCAATAGAGAAATTACCTAACATTTCAAAGAATGTATGATGTCGCGTAGTGTATCCAACATTTTCTATGTCATTTGTACGGAGACATTTTTGTATAGTTGTTATACGCCTGCAGGGCGGTGTCTCTTCTCCAAGAAAATATGCTTTTAATGGCACCATTCCGGCAGCAGTAAAAAGAAGTGTCGGATCTTGAGGAATGAGAGAAGCACTGCCCAGTTTCAAATGCTCTCTATCTTCAAAAAATCTAAGGAACTTTTCCCTTATATCTCTACTATTCAATTTTTTTCACCTTCCTTCGTTGTTAAATTTTACAGTGAGTTGTAATTTTGTCAACATTCTACTCAGTTGCACTAATTGAAGTATTGAGCATTTGATTGTTTTCTAATTCATTCTATAGTTTGAAAAAAAGTTTTTTGATATTTT
>CAYONU010000014.1:20215-21811 GCA_964405445.1 uncultured Caldisericales bacterium
TTTGCTCATAACTATATTATACCAGGATTAGGAAATACATAGAAAGAGTCAAAACAAGCCGTCTTGGTCCTGCCTAAAATACTTATATGTAGGGAATACAACAGCTGGTAGCTCCAAGAAATGTTAATTACTAAAGGTATTTTTTGCGCAACTTATCAATGTCAAATAGTAAAGAAGCTATAGATCTGTGAACTTTACCTGTAGAGTCCTCTACGTCGACCCAGAGTTTTGCTTTTTTACTATATCCTTTCCTGACAAGTTGCTGGGTCAATTCCTTTATGGTTGTTTCTGCAAAACATTTCTCTCCCACGTTTAGTTTATAAGGAAGATTATCGGCACTCAAGAATTTTGGAGTAAATTCAAATTTATTATGAAACGACTTAATCTTTATGGATTTTATAGAAGCAGTTTTTTTGCCTTTATTTGTAATTCTGATTGTGAGTATACTCGACCCTCTGTCAATCTCTCTATCAGAAGCTCGACTTAAAAGTGTAACAACCAAATTTGTTTCTTCTTTGAATAACAGCCATCCCATCTAAAACCCCCTTTTAGTTTTGTCGTATATAAAACTCTGGCGGAGAGAGTGGGATTTGAACCCACGAGAAGGAAACCCCTCTACCTGATTTCGAGTCAGGCGCTTTCAGCCACTCAGCCATCTCTCCGTTTTCTGAAGAATTCTTGGAGTATTGTAGAGCAACGCTCTTTCATTACACCACCTTCTACCTCTGCCCTATAGCCAAATACTTTGTATGTAATAGGTATATTCATTGTACTTCCACAAGCACCATTATCAGGGTCGTATGCACCAAATATTATTTTTTTAATCCTGGCAAGTACAATAGCTGCTGCACACATAGGGCAGGGCTCAAGTGTTACATATATTTCACAATTTGTTAATCTCCAATTATTTAATTTTTTTGCAGCTTCTCTTATTGCAAGTACTTCTGCATGAGCTGTTGGATCGCGGAGAGATTCTCTCATATTATGTGCTACAGCAATTGCCTTGTTTTTACATACAATGGCTGCTCCAACAGGTATTTCCTCTTCTTTTTCTGCCTTTAGTGCTTCTTCTATTGCCAATTGCATAAACTCGTTGTTCATAAATTGGCAATGCTCTTTGTCATTTCTTAAGAGATTCTTTGAAACTGTCAAACATAAGTTTTGGAATTTTCATGAGGTCAAGTCCTATTGAAATACTATTCTTTAGCACATCGTTGAAAATGTCCATAGAGGTATCTGCAGAAAGCCGTGCACCCTCTTTAGCTCCTTTTAACATTCCTTTTACCACAGCACCTATTGCACTTACGTTATCTTTTGTTTCTACTTTGGCTGCCTTTGCTCCATCTACAATGATTTTTTCAATTTCTTCTTTTCTCTGTGTACCTTTTTCAAAAAATTCTTTGGTAACTTCTTCTACATTTTTTTCAATCGTTTCTTCTACATTTTGTCCTGATCTTAGAGCATCAGTCATAATCTTTTCAATTTTTTTGTACAGATCATTTGTATCCATACTCTCACCTCCAGGTTTATTATATCCTAAAAGCTTAAAAACCTCAAGCTTCATATCGTCGGAGGTATTCCATTTGACTACCAGAT
>CAYONU010000015.1:0-20411 GCA_964405445.1 uncultured Caldisericales bacterium
AGCACCTGCCATCTTTGATATTGGCAAACTCAGATGGATGAACCATCACTACATATCTAAGGCAAACGATCATAGGCTTTGTATGCTTGTTTTACCATATCTCAAGGAAAAGAAATGGGTGAAAAATAGCGTTAGTACATGTGATAGCAGATTAACGAAAGTAATAAGTGCAGTAAAAGGTAATATGGACACACTTAAAGATATTACAATTGTTGCTGAGCCGCTTTTTGAGGATATTGAATTTCCACGAGGGGAAGAGGAGCAGAAAATACTTATGCAGGAGGAGACTAAGACGGTGTTATCATACCTTATTAAAGAGCTGCCTTACATCTCGTTCAAAAAGGAACAACTTGATACATTTTTGAATGGATTAAAGAATGCACTCGGGATCTCTGGAAAGAAAATTTACCACCCAATAAGAGTTGCTCTTTTCGGTTCGAAAAACGGGCCAGAGCTTACAGAGATTTTTCTTGTATTAGGAAAAGAACGCTCAATCGAAAGACTAAAGAAAATCTTCAGAGAAATTATTTTAGATAAATAACTACGGGTAGGTAATGCCTATAAGAAATGCTGTTAAAAAAATTGTAGTAATACCTTCTAAAGATGGAATCAAAAAAGAGTAAAATGCTGAAACAAATAATATGTTGGGCTTATACAAAATGTTGATGAAAATTTTAAAAGAGATATAATGCTTCTATGAAAGGAACAATTGTTAACACTATTACTGTAATAGCAGGCAGTGGTATTGGTCTCCTTGTCGGAGAGAAATTACCGGAACGCTTCAAAAGCATCATCATCCAGGCAATAGGCCTGTTTACTTTTTTGATTGGCGCTTCAATGATGTTAAAAGAAGAAAATTTTATTGTCGTATTTATCTCTCTTATTCTGGGTGGCGTCACGGGAGAAGGATTTCAACTAGAATTGCATCTGGATAATGTTGTGAAACGCCTGAAAGAAAGAGTATCTCCTGATTCTCCTCACTTTACAGAAGGTTTTATTACAGCAACGCTTATTTTTTGCGTTGGTGCTATGACTGTTGTTGGCTCTATCCAGGAGGGGCTTACTGGCGATGCGACACTTCTTTATACAAAGTCTGTGATGGACGGGATTACATCTCTCACGCTTGCATCGAGTATGGGCATTGGTGTAATGTTCTCAGCTATCTCTGTTTTTGCTATTCAGGGCAGTCTGACCCTTTTGGGGAGTAAGCTGCAGTTTCTTACAAATCCTGCGTATATCAATAATCTTACTTCTACGGGTGGAATTCTTATTATTGCCCTGGGTTTTGAGCTTCTTCATATAAAGAAGATAAAAGTATTGAATCTCTTGCCTGCTCTTGTATATGCTCCTATTTTAACCTTTTTTATGAAATAATCTCAACTTATTCTTTAACATTTTAAGTTCTTTTCCTCTTTTTGTATTATCAGGATTGTTCTTTAGTAACTTTTCCAGATAGTTGATACGGTTTTTTATCTTGTTAATTTCTTTTTGTGAGTCATCTATTGTTTCCTCTTTTTTTATTTGTTTTGAATGCAATTTTCCGTTGTCAAGATAGTATTTTTTATTGATTAATTTATTCAATACATATCTGTCATGCGTTACAAGGAGAATTGTACCATTAAAGTTCTCCAATGCATCAATCACCATTTCTTTCATCCGAATGCTGAGATGATTCGTTGGCTCATCAAGCACAAGAAAATTTCCTTTGATGAGGCTCATCTTTGCAATGAGTAGTTTTCTTTTTTCTCCTCCGCTAAATTCTCTGATTTTTTTGAATACTTCATCGCCTGTGAAATCAAACAAAGCTAATATATTCCGTGCTTCCGGGATAGTATATCCATATGAGATGATCTCGTTTAAAGGAGTGGAATCAAGGTCCATTACAAATGCATCTTGTGGGAAATATCCGATGCTTATACTATTTCCTATTTTTACTATGCCACTATCTTGTTTTTCTTTGCCTGCAATAATTTTGAGTAGTGTAGACTTCCCACTACCGTTTCTTCCTAAAATACCAATTCTTTCTCCTCTTTTAATTAAAAGAGAAATTCCTTTTAGTACATTTTTATCTCCAAAACTCTTTACTATGTTTCTAAGCTCTGCTACTTTTTCACCGCCACGTTCCTTCATTTCTATATGTATCTTTTTTTCTCTTTGCTGTTTTAAATCAGGCATTTCTATTTTTTGAAGTTTTTTTTCTCTGCTTTTTGCTTGTGTCGCACGTGTGCCATAACGGAATTTTTCTATAAATGTCTTCTCTTTTTCAATGTATTTCATTAATTTTTCTTTTTCTTTTTTCCTCCTTGCATCATTTTTTTCTTTCTCTTCTTTAAATTTTTCATAGTTTCCTCTGTATTCCGTTATTTTCCCGTCACTTAAATGAAGAATATGCGTCGCAATATGATTGATGAATGTTTCGTCATGTGAAACAATAAGCATACCTTTTTTAAACTTTTTCAAATTTTCTTCTAATGTTTCTATTGATTCAATATCAAGATGGTTCGTGGGTTCATCCATAATAAGAATATCTGGGTTAGAAAGGAGCACTCTAATGAGAAAGCATTTTGTACGCTCTCCACCGCTCATACTACGCAGTTTTTTATTTATTATTTCTTCAGTTAATCTAAACTTATCCATCATGCTGTATATCTTCTGTTTGTATGTATATCCGCCGATGCTTTCGTATTGTACGATGAGACTGCCATACTTCTCCGTGAAATCTTCTTCTTCAATTTTTCTCTCTAGTACTTTGATATGAGGAAAGGCTTCTTCTATCACCTCTGTTCCTGTTTTATCCAACCCTTTTATTTCTTGAGGGATATATCCAACCCTACCTTTAAGAAGAACATTTCCACTATCCAAAGTGAGGTTCCCAATAATAATCTCAAGAAGCGTTGTTTTTCCTGTACCATTTTCACCGACAATAACTTTATGTTCTTTATCCACTGAAAAGGAAACGTCCTTTAAAATTCTTTTTCCGTCACTTATGAAACTTATCTTATTAACAATTAGCATTTCTCTCCTAAAATGTATTTGTAAATTTTCCTTTATCATATAAAATGATGTAAATATTACAAGTGAGAGGTAATGAATATGAATTTAGAAGAAGAGATAATAAATGCTGCTTATGATTTTGGCGAGAAGTACATTAAACCATATGAAAAAGACATTGAACTGAAAGGTGAGTTTATAAAAGAAATATTTTCTGAGCTTGGCACACACGGTTTTATTGCACTACCATTCCCCAAAGAATATGGTGGATTAAACAAGAGCTTCACCATCTATGCAAAGGTTGCAATTATCCTTTCACAGTATAGTGGCACACTTGCAGGTGTTTTAGGTGCACATAGTCTTGCTGCTTTTGCTATTCTCCTGGGCGGAAGCGAAAAACAGAAGGAAAAGTATCTTCCAGATTTAATAAAAGGAGTAAAAATTGGCTCATTTGCTCTAACTGAGCCAAATGCGGGCTCTGACCCTTCGTCTATAGAAACTGAGGCTTTTAAAGAAGGAGATTCTTATGTATTGAATGGGACAAAAGCATTTACTACAAATGCAGGGCTTTCTGATATTTATGTAGTTATGGCGAAGACGGATAAAAATCGTGGAGCAAGAGGTATTTCTGCTTTTCTTATGCATAAGAATGATAAAAATTTTATTATTGGAAGGCAGGAAAAGAAGATGGCATTTCCTGGTCTCCCTAACGCGTCTTTATTATTAAATAATGTGGAAATTCCTGAAGAGAGGTTGCTTGGTAGAGAAGGTATAGGTTTTATTATAGCAATGAGAACGTTGGATATAGGCCGCATTAGTGCCGCTTCTGCTGCTACAGGGCTTGCAAAACATGCATTTACAAAAGCACTGAGGTATAGTAAGCAGCGAAAGCAATTTGGTAAGCCTATCTGCTCATTTGAAATAATGCAATCTTACCTTGCTGAGATGGCTACAAAAATAAGAGCTTCTGAGCTTATTGTATTAGATGCAGCCAGAGCAGCAGATGAGAAAAGAAAAGATTTATCAAAGCTTGCTGCAATGGCAAAGTACTTTGCTGCAGATACAGCAGCAAGGGTAACGAGGCTTGCCGTACAAATGTTTGGCGGTTATGGATTTATAGAAGATTATGTAGTGGAGCAATTGTATAGGGAGGCAAAGATGTATGAAATTATTGAGGGCACAACAGAGATTCAGAAGATCATCATAGCAAATTCTCTGATAAAGGAGTTAAAATAGTGTATATTGTAGTCTCTGGAAACATTGGAGCAGGTAAAACATCTCTTTCGCAGATCATTTCCGAGGAAATGGGTTTTAGTATTTACTTTGAAGATTTCCAGGCAAATCTTTTTCTTAAAAATTATTATCAGGATATGAAGAGATGGGCTTTCGCTACACAGATTAATTTTCTCGCTATCCGTTATGAGCAAATTATTAATCATGTATTGGTTTCTAATATTCCTGCTGTACTGGATCGCTCGATTTATGAAGACAAGAAGGTATTTGCTCGCTCTCTATACGAAAATGGACTGATGAGCAATGCGGAATGGATTACATATAATAAACTCTATAGTCTTATGGTGTCTCATCTTCCTATACCTAATTTGCTCGTGTACATAGAAAAAAGTGTTGATGAACTATTGAAAAACATATCCAAAAGAGGAAGGAATTTTGAAAGGATTCCTCGTGAATATCTGGAAGACCTGAACAAACGATATAAATGTTTCTATGCAAATTGGCATTTTCCAAAAATAAAGATAAAGGATGATATATATGCACATAAGAATGAAATTATAGGAAGGATTAAAAATGCGTTATTTTTTTCACAGTATGAACAGGGGTAATATATTGAAAAATTTTTTTTAAGTGTTATAATAAAATTGATGGAATTAAAAGAGAAATCAAATTTTTCTGAGTGCTTTCCTGTAGCTGTTGCAGGAAGGTGGTCTATTATAGACAGCAAAAAATTCAAAGGAGGTATTAGGTATGGGGAAAACATGGTTTGAATTAGCCCAGGAAAGAGTCGAAACAGCCGGAGAAAAGCTAGGTACATCCAAGGAAGTTGTTGAGCTTCTCAAACATCCACTTCGTTCACTTGAAGTTGCTATTCCTGTGAAAATGGATGATGGTACGACAAAAGTTTTTAGAGGCTTTAGAGTTCAGCACAACGATGCCTGCGGACCGACTAAAGGTGGCATCAGGTTCCACCCAAAAGAAGTATTTGATGACGTAAAGGCACTTGCAACACTAATGACCTTGAAATGCGCAGTAGTGGGTATCCCATATGGTGGTTCAAAAGGTGGCATTATCTGTAATCCAAAAGAAATGTCTCAAGGCGAGCTTGAAAGATTGAGCCGTGGATACATTGATAAAATTGCTTATTTCATAGGTCCCGATAAAGATGTTCCTGCACCTGACGTGTATACGAATCCACAGATTATGGCATGGATGATGGATGAGTATGAAAAAATTATGGGGCATAAAGCACCTGGGGTCATTACAGGAAAACCGCTTATCGTTGGTGGAGCAGAAGGCAGAGGCGATGCCACTGCAATGGGCGGCCTATATGTAACAAGAGAAGCCGCAAAGGTTATTGGGTTAAAATTAAAAGGCGCTACGGCTGCTATTGAAGGTTTTGGTAATGCAGGCTCATTTGCTGCAAAGCTGCTTCACAAGGATGGTGTAAAGATTGTCGCTACAACCGATTCTAAAGGTGGTGCATACAATCCTAATGGCATGGATCCGTTTGCTCTGTATGACTATAAAACAGAACATCATACGGTAAAGGGTTTCCCTGGCTCAAAGAATATTACGAATGAGGAATTGCTTGATCTCAAGGTAGATATTATTGTACCCGCCGCACTTCAGAATCAAATTACAGAGAAGAATGCAGGAAAAATTAAAGCAAAGATTATCACAGAGCTTGCAAATGGTCCTGTGACGCCTGAAGCAGATCCAATTCTTACAAAGAAAGGTGTACTTGTTATTCCTGACATTCTTGCAAATGCGGGTGGTGTAACCGTATCTTATTTTGAGTGGGTCCAGAATAATTATGGTTATTATTGGACAGCAGAAGAAGCTTATGAGAAGCTTGAGAAGGTAATGAAAAGAGCATTTCACAATGTACATGAGATGTTTAAAGCACATAAAGGTATTACAATGAGGATGGCAACAGATATGGTTGCTGTAAAAAGAGTAGCCGAAGCAATCGAGACGAGAGGTTGGGTGTAATAAAAAGGGGGGCTCACGGCTCCCCTTTATTGAGGAGGAAATGGATGGAAAAAATTCTTATTGTTAACCCCGGTTCTACTTCGACAAAGTTAGCTGTTTTTAATGATGAAAAAGAAGTTTTTGAGAAAACGATCAGGCACAGTGCTGATAAAATAAGGCAGTACAAGAGAATTGTTGATCAGCTTGATTTTAGGAAAGAATTGATACTTGGCGAACTAAAGAACAACAATTTTCTAATTGGTGATTTTTCAGCAATTGGTGCAAGAGGAGGACTTATCCACCCGTTGGAATCTGGTACATATGCAATAAATGGAAAGATGGTGGATGATCTTAGTAACGCTCGCTATGGAGAGCATGCATCGAATCTTGGTGCAATCATTGCATTTGATCTTTTCAAAAAAATAGATAAGCCTGCCTTTATTGTAGACCCTGTCATTGTTGACGAAATGGAACCTGTTGCAAAAATTTCAGGCTTGAAAGGGATTGAGAGGAAATCAATCTGGCATGCATTGAACCAGAAAGCTGTTGCACGCAGAGCAGCTAAAGATCTTGGAAAAGGTTATGACGAAGCGAATTTAATTGTGGTGCATCTTGGCGGCGGTATTTCAATTGCTGCTCATAAGAAAGGCAAAGCCGTAGATGTAAATAATGCTTTAAATGGTGATGGTCCATTCTCTCCGGAACGAGCAGGTGGCCTTCCTACGATTAGCCTTGTGGATCTCTGCTATTCTGGTAAGTATACATATAAAGAAATGAGAAAGAACCTTGCAGGTAAAGGAGGACTTGTTTCTCATTTGGGAACGAATTCTGCAGTTGAAGTAGAAAAAAGAATTACGCAAGGTGATGAACATGCAAAGCTCATCTATCAAGCAATGGCATATCAGATAGCAAAGACAATCGGCGAGATGAGCACTGTATTAAAAGGAAATGTGGATGCTATCATTATCACAGGTGGCATTGCTTACTCTAAAATGCTAACCAAATGGATCAAGGAAAGAGTTTCATTTATTGCTCCTGTGAGAATATATCCAGGCGAAGATGAATTAATGGCAATTGCTTTAGGAGTACTAAGAGTTTTAAGGGGCAAAGAAAAGGCAAAGCTATATGACTGAATTTAATGTAAAATCCCTGTTGGATGAGGAATTCCAGATTTTTGGTGGTAGAATCGGCTCTGGGAAAACAGAGATTGCTATAAATATTGCAATTGCAATGACGAAGTTAGGCATTCCAAATGTACTATTTGATATGGATATTGTAAAACCTTACATAAGAATAAGAGACATAAAGGATGAAATTTCAAGATGTGGTGTAGAAGTCGTTACCCCTCCCGATGTGACGAGGAGAATAGATCTTCCCATTCTTCCACCAAACATTATAAGCAAATTAATGGATAGAAAAAAACAAAAGATTCTTGATATTGGAGGAGATCCGTATGGGGCAGGTGCTATTGCTCAGTTTAAAAATCTTTTTCACAATGGAAGTTATAATTTCTTCTTTGTTGTGAATACAAGACGCCCTGAAACTTCAAACAAAGAGGAAATTCTTAATGAAATGGAGTATATTCGGGATGCTGCTAGACTAAAAATTACAGGACTTGTGCTTAATACGCACCTCAGATGGGAAACGACAGAAGAGACGGTAATGGAAGGATACAGAATTTTAAAAGAAGTATCCGAAGAAACAAAACTACCTATTTACTTTGCCTGTGCTGACAAAAAACATAAAGATGTTGTTAGAAACTTAGATTTGCCAATATTATCATTAGAATTGTTTGTTAATCCGCTCCCACCACTGGGAGGGTAATCAAAAGGAGGCAATATGAAGGAGAAAGTCATCATTAATGAAGAACGTTGTAAGAGTTGCGGGCTTTGCGTAAGCGTATGTCCAAAACATGTGCTGCGCATTTCAGAGAAGTTAAATTCGAACGGTTATCATCCAGCAGAGCTGTTTGATAATGATAATTGTATTTCCTGTGGTTTCTGTTATTTAATCTGTCCTGATGCTGCAATTGAAGAAGTGAGAAGACCCGAATTTGTAAAAAAGTAAGGAGGTAACTATGGGAGAGAAAGTATTAATGAAAGGGGCAGAGGCTATAGCCGAGGCAGCTATACGTGCAGGATGTATGGCTTTCTTTGGCTATCCAATTACTCCGCAAAATGAAACACCGGAATATTTTAGTAGAAGAATGCCGCAAGTTGGAAGGACATTTTTGCAAGCAGAGAGTGAAGTTGCAGCAATCAATATGGTTTATGGTGCCGCTTGCACAGGAACAAGAGTTATTACAACTTCTTCAAGCCCTGGCATCAGCTTAATGCAGGAAGGGTTTAGTTATATTGCAAACTCTAATGTCCCCTGTGTTGTTGTAAATGCAATGCGAGGTGGCCCTGGCCTTGGAGATATTGCACCTGCACAGGCAGATTATTTCCAAGCAACAAAAGGTGGAGGTCATGGTGATTATCATTCCATTGTTATTGCACCTCACACAATTCAGGAAGAAGCAGACCTTATGTTCGATGCATTTGATCTCGCTGATAAATATAGAATTATGGTTGTAGTACTTGTGGATGGATTGATGGGGCAGATGATGGAACCTGTAGAGTTTAAAGACTGGGTGGATGTGAAGAAGTTCAGGACGCCAGAGTGGGCAACAGTGGGTCAGGGTAACAGAGCAGATAGGAATGTTATTACTTCTCTTGAGATTCTTCCTGAAGGTCTGGAAAAGATGAATCTGCATTTGCAGGAAAAATATAGAAAAATCAAGGCAAATGAAGTAAGGTATGAAGAATACAAGATGGATGATGCTGAATATGCTCTTACTGCTTTTGGCACTGTAGCAAGAATCTCAAAAACAGTTGTTGATATGGGAAGGGAAAAAGGTATAAAACTTGGCTTAATTAGGCCGATCACTGTGTGGCCTTTTCCTTCTGAAATTATTAACAAGAGAGCGGATCAGGTAAAGTTCTTCCTTGATTCAGAAATGAATGAAGGGCAGATGCTGGAAGATGTAGAGCTCGCTGTAAATGGCAAAAAGCCTATTTATTTCTTTGGCAAATTAGGTGGTGTTGTTCCTACTGCTGAAGATATACTGAAGGAAGTTGAAAAGCACATAGAAGGAGGCAAATGATGAAAATTATCTACAAGAGACCAGGGCCGATTACTAAAAGACATACAACGTACTGCCCAGGCTGCCCTCATGGTATTGCTCATAGGCTTGTTGCGGAACTATTAGAAGAAATGGATATTACGAAGAAAACCGTTATTGTTTGGCCTGTAGGGTGCTCTGTATTCGGTTACTACTTTATTGGTACGGATGCAGTTGAAGCTGCTCATGGGAGAGCCTGTGCAATGGCAACAGGCATAAAAAGAGTACATCCTGAGTCGTTTGTAGTGACTTATCAGGGTGATGGTGACCTTGCCTCTATCGGTATCGCAGAGACAGTACATGCTGCTGCAAGAGGAGAGAGAATATCTGTTGTGTACATTAACAATGGTAACTATGGAATGACGGGTGGCCAGATGGCGCCAACGACACTCCTGGGGCAGAGAACAACAACTACTCCTTACGGTAGAGATGCAAAATTGAATGGTTTTCCTTTGCACGTTCCCGAAATGCTTGCAGCGATAGATGGACCTGCGTATATTGCAAGAGCTGCTCTTGACAGTCCTCAGCACATTATTCAAGCAAAGAAATTCCTTAAAAAAGCGTTTACTGCACAGGCAAAAGATTTAGGTTTTTCTCTTGTTGAAATGATTTCTGCTTGTCCTACAAATTGGAAGCTCAGCCCTGTTGAATCAATGGAAAGAATAAGGAAAGAAGTATTGCCTGTGTTTCCTATTGGTGAATTCAAGGTTGCTAAGGGGGTAGAATAATATGGAAAAGAAATTAGTTATTGCAGGTTTTGGTGGACAGGGTGTAATGCTTGCAGGTGAACTCCTTGCAGAATCAGGTAAAGAAGAAAATAAATATGTTACTTTTCTTCCTTCTTATGGACCCGAGATGCGAGGTGGTACTGCAAATTGCGATGTAATTGTATCTGACGATCCCATTGCCTCTCCTGTTGTTGCACATCCTGAAGCAGCGATTATTATGAATCTTCCGTCCCTCGATAAATTCGAGCCTGCAATGAAAGAAAATGGTTTGATGATTTTAAACAAAACACTAATCCCCAAAGAAGTGCAGAGGAAAGATATACGTGTACTTGGGATTGATGCATTAACGATTGCAAAAGAACTTGGTAATGAGAAAATAACAAACCTTATACTTCTTGGTGCATACATAACGATTGAGAAAACAGTTTCTTTGGAAACTGTGAAGAATGCGTTAAAATTATTTCTTAAAGGAAAGAAAGAGAAATTGATTCCTATCAATGAAAAAGCACTTGATAAAGGTGTGGAAATAGCAAAGGAATTTTTAGGAGAAAAGTAGTGAAAACGATCAAACCAACTGAAATGAGAGCCGAACCTGCCAAACTTGACGAAAAAGTTCTGGACGGTGTTACAATAAGATGGCTTATTACAGACAAGGATGGTGCGAATAACTTTGCTATGCGTTATTTTGAAATGGAGCCAGGTACTGTAATCCCAGAACATCATCATCCCTGGGAGCATGAAATCTTTGTGCTTAAAGGAAAGTGCAGGATAACAGAAGGAGAGAAAGAACAGATTGTAGATGCAGGCACAGCAGCTTTTATCCGTCCAAATTATCCTCATTCCTATAAAAATGTGGGTAAGGAAAAAGTTGTATTTCTCTGTTTAATTCCATATCTCAAGAAGTGAGTTATAAGGAATTTTTTAGAGGAAAAGTAGTTGTTGTTACTGGTGGCTCTTCTGGCATAGGAAGAGCCTCTTCTTTTTTGCTTGCACAAATGGGAGCAAGGGTTATTTCAGTAGGCAGGACAGAGAATCATATAAGAGAAGTTACTGTACTTCATAAAAATATTGAAGGAGTACAGATGAATTTATTGGAGGATAACGCTTCAGATAAACTGACAAGATTTATTAAGAGATATTATAAGAGGATTAACGGATTTGTGCATTGTGCCGGTGTGATTTACGCAGAACCATTTGAGACGTTTAGAATGCATGAGTTGAGGGAGATGGAAAAAGTAAACGTTGACGCTGGTTTTGAACTTCTACAAAAGCTCCTTCCTTTCTTTAGCGAAGGAAGTGCAGTCTTTGTTTCTTCAATTGATGCATTTTTTAGTGAAACAAACCCTTCCTCTGGTTATGCTCTCACAAAATCTGCAATTTTAGGACTTGTGAAAGCACTTGCATCAGAATTAGGAGAGAAAAAAATAAGAATCAATGCAGTAATTCCAGGACTTATCCGTACTCCTATGACTGAGGATTTTTTCACTGAAGAGTTCAACGAGCAAAGGCAGAGCTTCTTTAAGCGTATCCCCTTAAAGCGTGCAGGAACTGCGGAAGAAGTAGCAAGACTCATTTTATTCCTTCTTTCAGATGATGCGTCTTACATTACAGGGGATACAATTTTTATTGACGGAGGTTATCACGTAGGATGAGATTTATTCACACAGCAGATCTGCATCTGGGCTTTAGGACATATGACCGTGAAAAGAATTATAAACCGTTTGCCTCTCTTGATTTTGCTGTTCAGTATGCAGTAGAACATAAAGTGAATTTATTTATCATAGCAGGAGATATTTTTGATAGACGTGATCCTTCTGCATTTATCCAGCGTGGGTTTGCACGTGATGTAAGAAAATTATTAAAGAACCATATAGAGGTATTTATTCTTACAGGTAATCACGAAGGTGCACCAAATCCAAAGAGAGATATTCATCTGGATCTGTACAATGAACTTGAAATTGAAGGTGTAACGGTTGCGAAAAGAATGAATCGTTTTAGAGTAAATGACTTGAATATCATTGCTATCCCATATCCTTTTAAGAGAAATTTTCTTTCAAAGGAGGAATATAGAAATGAGAGTGAAGGCAAAATTAATATTATGATGAACCAAAAAATCGTCAAGGGTATTGACAAGCTTTTAGAAGGAATTGATAAAAATCTTCCTACAATCCTTGTTGCACATCTTCCTCTCATGGAAGGAGAAGTAGGCGCCGAGAAGTATATTTATTTTTCATCGGATGTACCTGCATCCATTGAAGACATTGATAGGGAAGAATTTTCCTACATTGCAATGGGGCATCTTCATAAGATGCAGATGCTCTCTTCCAAAAAGTTTCTCCATCCTGTTGTATATCCAGGTTCTTTGGACAGGATAAACTTCGGTGAGGAAACACATAAAAAAGGATTTTTTGATGTAGAGATTTCGAGTGAAACGGAAAAACCATCCTTTATGTTCATTGAAAACCCTTTCGCACGCAAATTTTATACGATAAGAGTAAATAATGATAAGGATGTAGAGAATGTACGTTGGGAAAGAGTAAAACAAAGTATAGTAAGGATTATCCTGGTAAATGATTTGCAGGATGAAAAACTGTTTAAAAAAATGGTAGAGAAACTTAAAAAAGAAGCGATAGTATTTACTGGGATAGAAGATAGGCGAGGCATAAAAAATAATGTTGTGAGAAGCAAATTAAATCTTAGTATTTCGCTGGAAGAAGCAATAGAGAAGTATATCAAATGTCAGGATAATGCTTTTGTTAAAAAAAATAGGGAAGAGATTTTTGAAACAGCGATTTCTCTTTTAAAAAGAGGAAAGTAAACAATGCTTCCAGAACTCCTTACATTAAAAAATTTCTTGAGTTATAAAGAAGAACAAAAGCTCGATTTTAGAAATTTCCATATTGCACTTCTCTCTGGAGAGAATGGACAAGGGAAATCCTCCGTTTTGGATGCTATTACATTTGTCTTATTTAGCAAAGCAAGGGGTGTAGAAGGCAATAAAAAGGGAATGGAAGACCTTGTATCTGCAGGGAAGAGTAATTTAAAAGTTATTTTTCAATTCAATCAGAATAATAATAGGTATCGCATTACGAGAATGTATGATAAAATAAAAGGCAAATCGGATGTTTTATTGGAGATTGAAGATAATAATAGGTTTATCAATATCTCTGGGAATAGAATAAGAGAAACTGATGAGAAAATTGCCAGGATTATTGGAATGGACTACGATGCATTTGTTACGTCCTCTTTCATCCTGCAGGGCAAATCAGATTTTTTTACTGCTAAAAATCCTGGAGAAAAAATGGAAATTTTGAGAGAGATGTTGGGACTTAATATTTATGAGGAAGCAAGAGAAAAAGCCCTGAATAAAAGAAGAGAAAAAAAGGTTCTAAAGGAGGAGCTGCTAAGGGAAATTGAGAATACAAAAGTGTTGTTGAAAAATAAAGGGATGATTGAGAAAAATCTTCAATCAGAAAAAGAAGAAGTACAAGTCCTGCAGAATGAAAAAACAAAGTGCGAGAAAAAGCACAGAGAGCTGCTTAATTTATTAAATGAAATGGAAAAGCTAAAGAAGAGAAGGGATTATTTAACTGAAAGAAGTAAAGAATTTGAAGAGCACATAAAGGCAAAAAAGGCCGATGTTATTAAAGAAGAAGGGAAACTCTCAGAGATTAAGCAGATATTAGAAAAAAGGGACGAAATTGTACAAGGATATAATGAGTATATTAAGGACACTTCTCTGTACAATGACCTTTTAAAAAAGAAAGTTGAAGTTTCACAGCTCAGAGGAAGAAAGGAAAACATTGAGATTAGGATAAGCAAAGAAATTGCACTTGAAGAATCTAAACAAAAAGAGCTACGGAATAAGATCAACGAAAGTAAGACTTTTGTAGAGAATGCTTTATCAGAATTGAAGGAAGAACGAACAAAAAAGGGGTCTTTATTTAAAAAGAAAGATACTCTTGAAAAAGAGGAAAAAATCTTATTAGATAAAGTTTCTCTACTGAAGGGTAAGGCAGAATCTTTGTCAAAATTGCTTCGGGAGAAGATCAATACAGAAAGCGAAGTAAAAAAGTTACAAGAAATTAGAAATGAACGCTTGAGGAATGCAAAAAAGAACAAAATGCAATGGGAGAAAGAACTCGTCCAAATTAAAAATATATTGAACAGCATAACGTTAGAAGAAACAGAAAAAAAGGTTAGTAGCCTGGATATTAGCATACAACACTTCCGTGAGAAAATAGAAAATGAGAGAAATAAATTAGCAGGGCTGAATGAGAAGAAAGCATTGCTTGTAAACCAGATTAAAATGACAGAAAAAGCATTTAAGGATGTAAAAGAAAAAAGCAGAATGTTTGCACAGGGAACGGACAAATGTCCGCTGTGCGGTTCCTTCCTTACTGAAGAACACAAGCAAAAAGTCCAACTTGCTTATAAAAGGGATATACAGGAGAAAGAAACATTACTTGATGAAAATAATACAAACCTTTTAATACTTTCTAAAGAGATATCGCATATTGATATTGGTAGTATGGAGGAAAAACTCAAGAAATTACAAAGAGAAAGAGAGCATTGCCTTAAAGAATTGCACAACAAAGAGACAATGCTTCAAGAGAAAACTAAGCAAAAAAATGAAATTTTATCTCACCTAAAGAAGATAGAGCTTGATTTGAAAGAAGGAGTATTAATACCTCAGGAGAAAGCAGCATTAAAAAAGTTTGGGGAGAAATTGCTGCATTTTGAAGGGGTCGAAGCAGAAAAAGAGAGAAATAAAACCTTATTGGAAGAAAGTGAATTAAAGCTTCAGAAGTTACAAAAGGAGTTAGGCAAAGTAAGTTCTTTTTATGCTGTTTCTGAGAATAAAATAAAGAGGCTTGAAAAAGATACTGTAGAATATACCAAAAGAATAAAGCAATGCAAAATAGAAATGCAAAAAATAGAAGAATTACTAAATAATCCTGAATTTCTTGTAACTGAAAGAAAACAAATTCTACAGATAGAAAAGACGCTTGAAAGAATCCACTTTGATGAAGAAGCTTTCAAACAATGTGAAGAGGGGGTAAATAAGTTTAGAAGATTTGAGGCTTTGTTCTTGAAATTACGGGAAGCAGAAGCTCATAGAGAGGAAGTAGAAAAACATATTTTATCGCTTAAAGATGAACTGGAGCATTTTAAAGAGAACTTGAAAAAATCTCTACGAGAAGTAAATAGTGTCTCAGATGCTATTGAGAAAATGGGTAATACAAAAGAGCAGTATGATGCTTCTGAAAAAGCCTTAAAAGAGGTTTATGAAGAGTATCAGAATAAACGTGATACAATGATTCGTCTTGAAGAAGAGTGTAAAAAATTAGAAGAGGCGGAATCGGCACTTAAAGAGAAGTTGAATGAAGAAAAAAATATAGAGAAAGAAGAACACATCTTGGATATTTGTGTAGATATGTTTGGGAAAGGAGGTATTCAGAGCCTTATCATTAGAAGTGTGTTACCACAAATTGAGGATATTTCAAATGATATTCTGAGGAGAATGAGTGGTGGTACAATGCAGTTGAAATTTAACACTGTGAAAACAACGAGTAAAGGAGAAGAGCGAAGTACATTAGAAATTGACGTATATGATAATGGAGCAAGAAGGCGTTATGCTCTATTTAGTGGAGGAGAACAGTTCAGGATTAACCTTGCAGTAAGGATTGGTATTTCCCTTTTTCTTGCTTCTCTTTCTGGAAAACCTTTAGAGATGCTTATCATTGATGAAGGCTTTGGCAGTCAGGATGAATCTGGCAGAGTGCGCGTGCTTGAGGAACTTGATTCGATAAAGGATCAATTCAAAAAAATTCTTATAATTACACATATTACAGAAGTAAAGGAGAGTTTTCCTTATGAATTACGTGTTACAAAAGACAAAAGAGGCTCTCACATCTATGTTGTCTAAAAAGTAGGTTTATGTATAATATAAAAAATAGCTAATTGAAGGAAGGCAAGAAAGAAAATATGGTTGGAAAAGAAGAGATTTTAGAAGCATTAAAAAATGTGTATGACCCGGAGATACCAGTGAACATTGTAGATTTAGGTTTAATATACGAATTAACTGTTGATAAAGAAGAAGGTATTGTAAAAATTAAGATGACATTTACTACGCCTGATTGTCCAGTAGGAAATTATATCTTGAGCGACGTTGAAGCGGTGGTGAGGAGCCTTGAAGGCGTGAAAGATGTTAAAGTTGAGCTCACTTATGATCCTCTGTGGAAACCTGATATGATGAGTGAAACTGCAAAAAAGATGTTGGGGTACGAATAATTGTTTGTGATTTTTGGAAGTATTAGACTTCTGTAAAAATAGAATTTCGTTGAATTTAAATTTTAATTTATATAGGATACTTGACAAAACTCAGAGAATATTTATAATATTTATGTAAAATTTATAGATGTGGAGGTGATGTGTATGATTATAGAAGATCCATTTGAGGAAATTAGAAGATTAGAAGAAGAGATTGATAGCATCTTCTCGGATTTTTGGCGTACAACTGGTAGGACAGCACTTCCATCGAGAAAAAAGGAAACAGGCAAGAGCGGAATTGTACCGGAAGGATCGTTTATGTGGAGCCCTGCAGTTGATGTAATAGAAAGAGAAAAAGAAGTTATTGTAAAAGCAGACCTTCCAGCGGTTAATAAAAAAGATATTAAGATAAAGGTAAATCCTGAGTCTGTTTCGATCTCGGGAGAAGTTAAAAAAGAGAAAAAGGAAGAGAGTGAAACTTACCACAGGGAAGAAAGAATTTATGGACGTTTTAACAGAGTAATTTCTTTGCCAGTAGAAGTTGATCCGGAAAAAGCAGAGGCAAAGTTTGAAAACGGCGTGCTGGAGATTACCTTGCCCAAGATAAAACCTGGAAAAAGAACAAAAGAGATCCTTCTCAAGTAGATGTAATTAAAGGGCAGCTTCTCGCTGCCCTTTCCTTTTAGAAATATTTTATCGACATACATTTTATCAAAGGATTCTTAATGGGAGTAGAGATTTTAGCAAGGCGAGTGAAATGGAGGATAGATTGCAACAATATCAAAAGCGTATTAAAGAATTGGAGGAACGTGTTAAACAACTGGAGGACACCAACATACGTCTTCAGCAAGGTGGAAGAGAAATTCTCATTCAGAAAGATTACTATCATCAGTTCTTTAATAATAGCCCTGTTGCTATCGCTCAGATTGATACCAAAAATAAAATTATTAATATTAACAAAGCTTTTGAAACCTTCTTTCAATATTTGCCTGGAGAGACTAATGGCAGGGATATTTCAGCACTAATTGTCCCGGAGCCTTTGCGTGAGGAGAACAATCTTTTTCTCTTAAAAGCTTTGCAAGGGGAAATATGCGAAAGGGAAGGGGTCGTGCAACGCAAGGATGGGAGTCTTATAAATGTGCTTATCTTTGCAGTCCCCATATTTAATAATGGAACAATAGTTAGTATCTATATAATGTATACAGACATTACAAAATTGAAAAAAGTGCAGAAAGTGTTGCAGGATACTGAGACATTAAAATCTTCTATATTGGATGCTGTCCCTTATGCATTAATTGGCATGCGTGAACGTCGCATTATTTTTGCAAATAGAAGCGTTGAAAAAGTATTTGGATGGAAACCTGAAGAAATAATTGGAAAAACAACACGTATTTTATACCGCTCTGAAGATGAATTTGAGCGAATTGCCAGAGACTTTTACCCTAAACTTAAGGAACAACAAACCTATCAAGAGGAATTTCCCTGTAGACGTAAGGACGGAGAAGATATATATTGTATGGTAAGTACTTCAAGGATAGGAAATGTATTGAAGAAGAAAGAAATTGTTGCTACTTTTGAAGATATTACTCAGCAAGAGCAAATTACTAAAGTATTAAAGGAGAGTAAGCAAAAATTTTCAAGTTTGTTTTACAATCATCCAGAGGCTCTGGCCTACTTAGATAAAAATAGTTGTATCATAGATGTAAATCCGCGCTTTGAGAAGCTTTTTGGCTATTCTTTGGATGAAATCAGAGGAAGAAATATCAATGATGGCATGATTCATCCTGACAGTATGATTGAAGAAGGTAGAAATTTAGATAAGATAGCTTTGGTTAGAGATTATTTTAACTATGAAACAGTACGGAAAAAGAAAGATGGAACTTTATTCCCTGTACTTGTATCTGGCGCGCCGATTACAGTTAATGGAAAGAAAAAAGGAATAATAACGCTTTATATAGATATTTCTGAGCGCAAGAGAAAAGAAAAAGTCCAGAAAGCAATCTATGAGATTTCAGAAGCAGCTTATTCTGTAAAAAATCTCAATGAACTGTATCATTTAATTCATAGAGTTGTATCAGAGCTTATGCCAGCACGCAATTTTTACATTGCATTGTATAATAACATTTCTAAGATGGTTGAGTTTAAATATTGGGCTGATGAAATTGATCCAAAACCAGAACCTCGAGCACTTAGAAAGGGAATTACAGAATATGTATTTAATAGCGGAAAATCACTGATTGGTACCCCACAGGTTATAGAAAAACTTCAAAAGGAGGGAAAGATAAAAGTATATGGTAGCCTTCCAGTTTGTTGGTTGGGAGTGCCATTGAAATTACATAACAAAACGGTTGGCGTAATGGCAACTCAGAGCTATACTAAGGGCATTGCATATACTGAAGAAGATAAAGATATTCTGCAGTTTGTTTCTACGCAAATAGCAATAGCCATCGAGCGAAAACAAGCAGAGGGTAATATTATTCTCCAAAAATCTCTTTTGCAAACACTTTTTGATGGTGCGCCTATGGCAATAGCAATGCTAGATACTACTGGCAAAATTATTACTATAAATAAGGCATTCCGAAGACTCTTTCAGTATACAAAAGGGGAAGCAAAAAACCATTTTATTAGTGACATAATTGTCTCTGATAATTTGAAGGAAGGTATGAAGCGCTTGCTGTTTCGTGTCTCTCAAGGGGAGGTACTTCAAAGAGAAACTATCAGAAAGAAAAAAGATGGAAGTCTTATAAATGTTTCTCTAACTATGTATCCCATTATAGTAGATAGAAGAGTAAAAGGAACTTATGCAATTTATACAAATATCACTGCAAGGAAAAGGAGTGAGCAGCAGCTTACCTATATAGCTACACACGATTCATTAACTGATTTGCCTAATAGAACATTGTTCCATAACTATTTTGAATTGGAAAAAGAAATTACAGAACAAAACAGGCAAAAGTTTGCCTTGCTCCTCGCCGATCTGGATAATTTCAAGGACATTAACGATACTTTAGGACATAAGGCAGGAGACGAGTTATTGAAGAAAGCTGCTATCCGTCTTATGAGGCTTTTACGAAAAAGTGATACCGTAGCACGTTATGGAGGAGATGAATTTGTATTTTTGCTTCCAGCAATTGATAGCACGGAAAAGTTAGACAGAGTTATGTATAAGATTCTGAATGTCTTTAAAGAGCCATTTATACTTGGAAAACGCAGAGTTTATGTCAATTTGAGTATAGGAGGTGTTATCTATCCTAACGATGGAATAGATATTGACACTTTAATAAAAAAAGCAGATACAGCTATGTATTATGTTAAGGGAAAAGGAAAAAATAGTTATATGCACTATACTCCTGATTTAGACAAGAATATTTGAAAAGGGAAAATCAAGTTATTTTATAAATTGCAAAATTGAGTTCATTGTACTTTCTGTAAATCCTTCTATGGGTGGCCATTTAAGCTTAAGATCTTTTCCTATAATGATAGTAGTAGGAATATTCGATATTCCATATTGATCTATGTCTTTCTTATTTGCAGTATAAATAGGTAGTTTTATTCCCTTGTCTTTTTTAAATTCGTTGATGTATTTTGCTTTCTCTGGAACGCAGATATAGAAAGCAACGTTGCCGGGTAACTTGTTAAAAAACTTTTTCTCTTGAAGTATTTTATATTCTTTATGACAATTTGCACAGTAGATGCTGCCAAAGGAAACAATTGTATATCTATGTATTTTTGCTTCATTATACAAAGATATTATGCTTCCGTCCGGAGCAATTAATTTTAGATTGGGTATTTTTTCAATACCATTTTTTATATTTTCTTCCCTTGCAATATGCGAGAAATGTACCTTATAAGCAATGTATAGCTTTAACTTGATAGTAATAGAGTATGCACCGTAAACAGCAAGTGCAATTACAATACCTATGAAAACTTTTTTTAATGTGTTCTTCATTACACCTCTATCAGTCATTAAAAAATGGAGGCACCGGTCGGAATCGGACCGACGATGAGGGTTTTGCAGACCCTTGCCTTACCACTTGGCGACGGCGCCC
>CAYONU010000016.1:0-20358 GCA_964405445.1 uncultured Caldisericales bacterium
GAAAAGATTTAAGGAAATGAAAGAGAAATATCCAGTTATTGGGGAAGAAAGAGGCATCGGTGCAATGCGTGCAATAGAGTTTGTTAAAGATAGGGAAACCTGGGCACCGGATAGCGAGACAACTTCAAAAGTAATTCAGGAGTCCTTAAAAAGAGGCGTAACTCTTGCAGGTGCAGGGATTCACGGGAACGTAATTCGTTTGCTTATATCTCTTGTGACGACAGATGACCAGCTGAATGAAGGCTTAGATGTAATTGATAAGGCGATACAAACAGTAATTAGTTAAGTGATAGAAGATCTACATATTCATACGCATATTTCAAAAGATTCTAAAGAAAACCCTGAAAAGTATGTCGTTGAATCAATAAAAAGAGGGATTCGATATCTTGGGTTTACGGATCATCTTGATCTGGATCCCTCTGATAAGGATTTTGGATATTATAAATTTAGTGATGCATATAGGGACTATATTGCGTTAAAATCTAAGTATGAAGGTAAAATACATCTTCTCTTTGGCGTAGAGATAACATATCAATCAGAGCTTGAAGAAAGTATACAAAAAAATATACAAGGAAAACCATATGATTACATTATAGGGTCTGTGCATCGGCTTGACGGGTATACAATAGCAGGACCAAGGGGCATAGGATTCTTTAAAGATAAAGATGAGGAAACAGCATATAGAATGTATTTTGATGAGTTATACAAAATGGTAAACGCTGATTTTTTTCAGATTGTTGGACATTTTGATGTGATAAAGCGGTACGGTACACAATTCTACGGAAGGTTTAATGCTTTAAAGTACAAAGGTATAATAAAACCTATTTTAGAAGTAATGGTTCGAAAAGGTATTGTGATGGAAGTAAATAGTTCGGGTTATAGGCAAATGCCTAAAGAACCCTACCCATCAAAAGATATTCTCTCAATGTATGCTGAATGTGGTGGAAGTGAAATTACATTAGGATCTGATGCACACAGCATAAAACAATTCGGCAGTTATCTTGAAGAAGCTTTGGATGAAGCAGAAGGAGTTTCGCACTTCGATCTTGTAACATTTGCGAGTAAGAAAAAGATAAAACTATATAGACTTTCTTCTGCAGATATTTGACAAAAATCATCAAAGTTATAGAATAGTTTTTCAATAGGGAGGTACATAATATGGATAAAGAAGTTGTAAGCGAAGAAGTATTAGAGAAAACGATTCAACGTGCAAGGGAAAGAGACATTATCATTCCTACTTATGAAGAGATGAGAAATCCGGAAAAGGTCCCTGAAGGTATTAAAGAAGAATTAAAGCACATTGGCTTGTGGGATCTCAATCCAAGAAATCTCTTCAGAATTACATGGAAAAATGAGCCCGTGAAATTTGGCGGAGGGTTTGATAGTATAAACTATGTGGAGATTCCTAAAGAGCTTTCGGGTGTTGATGCAAGAATTATTGTTTTGATAGGCAAATTTTTCCCCACTGGCTCACATAAAGTTGGCGCAACATTTGGTCCGCTTGTAGAAAAACTTGTGAGAGGCGCATTTGATCCGACGAGTCAAAAAGCATTGTGGCCATCTACGGGCAATTACTGTCGTGGTGGTGCGTATGATTCCTATCTTTTGTCCTGCCCGAGCATTGCAGTATTACCTGAGGGAATGTCGAAAGAGCGTTTTGAATGGCTAAAGAAAGTAGGAGCAGAGATATATGCAACACCGGGGGTAGAAAGTAATGTAAAAGAAGTGTTTGATAAAGCAAAAGAACTAAAAGCAGAGAGGCCTGATGAAATTGTTGTTTTAAATCAATTTGAAGAGATTGGCAATGCTATCTGGCATTATGCTGTAACAGGTCCTGCAATGGAGGAAGTGTATAATAAAGAGAAAAAGGGAAGCCAAAAGCTTAAAGCTTTGTTTCTCACGCAGGGATCAGCAGGCACACTGGGAAGTGGCAATTACCTTAGAGAAAAATTCCCGACAATTAAAATTGGTGCAGGTGAAGCAAAACAGTGTCCTACACTTTTGTATAATGGATTCGGCGGGCATAGAATTGAGGGCATTGGTGATAAACATGTTCCCTGGATCTTTGATGTGAAAAACATTGATATGGTAGTTGATATCGATGATGAAGCTTGTATGCATATCATAAGGTTGTTCAACGAGCCAGCAGGAAGAATGTATCTCAAAGAGCAGGGCATAGATCCGGAAATTATATCCAATCTTGATCTTCTCGGCATATCCTCAGTCGCAAATATTCTGGGTGCAATTAAAATGGCGAAGTATTACGAGATGACCGGGGATGATATTGTTGTTACAGTTGCAACTGACTCAATGGAATTATACGGCTCACGAATCAAAGAATTGCAAGAACAATATGGTGAATACAAAGAGGTTGATGCAGCGAAAGATTTCGAAAGATATTTGATGGGTGCTACGACAGACTGGATGCTTGAACTTTCATACTGGAACAAGAAGAGAATGCATAATCTCAAATACTTTACCTGGATTGAGCAGCAGGGAAAGACACTGGAAGAACTAAATGAACAATGGTATAATGAAAACTATTGGAAAGAGAAGTTCAATTCATTTAGAAAATGGGATGAGTTAATTGAAGAATTCAACGAAAGAGTAGGGTTGATTAAAAAATATCGTTAATATTATAAGGGGAGCAGCTTTTATTGTTCCCCTTATAAATTGTTCAAACTTGTTTTTATCAAAAATAGAGGTATGAATTTGTGAGTAAGCAGAATAGATATTTTTATCTTTTATTAATAGCATTTCTCATTGTATTGTTTCTTATATATGGTTATATATTTCCAAATATTTCTCCTGTATTTTTTCCAGAGAAGCAAAGTGTAAATCTCCTTACTGCAAGGAATGTACAACTATTCATAGAACCAGATGATGGAAGGGCACCAGTACTGAGTGCCATAAATAGTGCAAAGAAGAGCATAGATTTAGAAGTTTATCTGTTATCAGACAAAACTACTATCCAGTCCTTAATAAATGCAGAAAAAAGAGGTGTAAAAGTAAGAGTAATTCTGGAAGAGCACCCGTATAAAGGATACGGAGCAAACAGAGGAACAAAAGATAAACTTGCTCATTATGGGATTAGCACGAAATGGTCCAATAGAGTGTACAGGTTCACTCACTCAAAATTCTTTGTTGTGGATAAAACGATAGGATACATAATGACGTTGAACCTATCAAAGAGCTCATTCACTAAGAACAGAGAATTTGGGATAATAACAAAAAATTCAATTTATATAGGTGAACTTGAAAAGATCTTTCAATCTGATTGGGAGAGGAAGCCATACAGGCCTCTAAAATCTGCTCTTGTTGTGAGTCCCGAGAATTCCAGGATAAAGCTTACAAAGCTTGTAAAAACTGCAAAGAAAGAGATTCTTATCTATGCAGAAGAGATAGAGGATAGGAATTTTGAGGATTTGCTTATTGCAAAAGCTAAAACTGGTGTAAAAATATATATTGTGCTGGCAGACCCAAAGTATATTGGAACAAATAGAGAAGCAGAAAAATATCTTTCCCCTTATCACATTCAAGTATCAACACCTTCAAGCCCTTTTATTCACGCAAAGGTTATTGTAGTGGATGACTTAACAGCGTATATAGGCTCTATCAATTTTTCTTCTACCTCTATGGATAAAAACAGAGAAGTCGGTATCATTACTTCCTCAAAAGATGCTGTTGATAAATTAAGGAATGCATTCTTCAAGGACTTTAGATAGCAGAATTTAGTTTAATAACTTGACTATTCCTTAAAATATTCTAAAATGAAATTGTTAAAGAATAGGAGGGTTTATGCTTAAACTAAAGAATGTTCAACGATGTTTTATGCCGGATTCTCTTCAGGAAGCAGCAAATATCCTGAGAGATTCTCGAGGTAAAGCAGCAATTATAGGAGGAGGATTAGATGTTACAGTATTTCCCCGGCCTTACATAGAACAACTCATATTTCTGGATAAGCTTCATTTAAATTACATAAAAGAAGAAAATAGTGAGGTTAAAATCGGAGCAACTGCTACTATCACAGATGTTGAAAAGTCTCCAATAATGAAAAACTACTTAAAGGGTAAAGTAAAAGAAGTACTTGGTGAAATTGCAAGCCAGCTTTTAAGAAATCAAATTACCATTGGAGGTTCAATAGCAAGAGGACATTTCTATTCGGATATCATTCCTATTGTCTATGCGCTGAGGGGAAAAATTGTACTGTCAGATGGTAGGAAAAATGAAGAGTTGCTCATAGATGATTTTTACAAAGAAAACTTTAGGGAATTATTAAAAAGTAAAATCGTAACGGAGATACATTTGAAAAAGTATGGCGATACGTGCAGATTCGGAATGAAAAGGTTTCTGAGGAATGCAACGGATATTCCTCTGCTTAATGTTGCCATGCTTGTAAAGATTGAAAAAAATATTGTGCAAGAGGTATCTATTTCTATTGGGTCGCGCCCTGCAACCGCATACCGCTTTGTTAGAGGAGAAGATTTTTTAAAAGGCAAAAGTTTTACAAAAGAACTTGCAGAAGATTTTCAAGAATTTACAGAGAATAATGTGGATGTTAGTGGAGATGCACGACTTAGTGAGGCATATAGAAAACACCTTGCGGGCATTTATTTGAAAGATATACTGCTGAGTTTTATGGAGATATGAAGTGAAAGTGCATTACACAATAAATGGAGAAAAAAAGACATTTGAAATTAAGCCAGGTGAGGTGCTTCTGGATGTGCTTCGGGAGAATGGATATTCTGAAGTAAAGGGCAATTGTTATATGGGAACCTGCGGGGCTTGCACTGTACTGATTGACGGTATTCCACATACAAGCTGCACTATACTTGCAGCAAAAGTAGATAATAAGAGCATTACGACAATAAAAGGTATAGGCACTCTTCGGCATCCACATCCTTTGCAAAAAGCATTTGTAGAAAAAGGTGCAGTACAGTGTGGTTTCTGTACACCAGGTGCAATCCTTTCTGCTTATGCATTGCTTAAAGAAAACCCAAATCCTACAGATGAGGAGATAAAAAAAGCGCTTGATGGTAACCTCTGCAGATGCACAGGTTATGTGCAGCAGGTAGAGGCAGTGAAACTTGCCGTAAAATGGCTTAAGGAGAAGAAATGAAGGAATTCAAATATATTGGGAGGAAAACGGATAAGAGAGATGCTCTGTCGCTTGCAACAGGCCAGCCAATGTTTACAGATGATGTGGCTTTTCCAGATATGCTCCAGATAAAATTTCTCTATTCTCCGTATGCACATGCTATTATTGAGGATATTGATACAATAAAGGCTGAAAATTACCCTGGTGTAAAAATGGTGCTCACGTATAAAAATACACCTCATATTATTCACACAACAGCAGGACAAGGCTGGCCAGAGCCCTCTCCTTATGATACATATATGTTCAATAGAAAAATGCGTTTTGTGGGTGATAGAGTTGCGGCAGTAGCAGCAGAGACAGAGGAACAAGCAGTAGAAGCTTTGAAGTTAATAAAGGTGAAATACAGAGTTCTGCCTGCTGTTCTCGATATGCATAATGCAATGAAAGAAGGAGCTCCGATTATTCACGATGAAAGTGAAATAAAAGGTGCGTACGACCCAAAGCATAATCTTGCAGCACATATCTTTGTGAAGGCAGGCAACATAGAGAAGGGCTTTAAAGAATCCGATGTTGTAATAGAAGAAACATTTGAAACACAGTATGCCCAGCACTGTCCCATTGAACCACATATAACAATTACTTATCTGGATGAGTACGGAAGAATTGTTATCAGGACTTCTACGCAAGTACCGTTCCATGTAAGAAGGATCGTTGCGCAAGCTTTAAATATTCCCGTACAAAATATTAGAGTAATAAAGCCACGCATCGGAGGTGCATTCGGTACAAAGCAGGAGATTGTTCTTGAGGAAGTATGTGCATATATTACAATGAGGACGGGGAGACCCGCCCGTGCACTTTTCTCAAGGGAGGAAGAATTCATTTCTGCACGCACTCGGCATCCTATGCAGGTAACAGTGAAGATTGGCGCAAAGAAGGATGGTATGTTTAATGCAATAAGAATGTATGTATTAAGCAATACTGGTGCTTACGGTACGCATAGTTTGACCGTTGCTTCCAATGTAGGCTCAAAAACACTTCCTCTGTACAACAAAGCTCCAAATGTAGAATTCACTGCTGATGTTGTATATACAAATCTGCCTGTCGCCGGTGCATACAGAGGATACGGAGCGACACAAGGATATGTTGCATTAGAGCAAACGGTAGACGAAGTTGCTCATAAATTAAAAATGAGTCCTTTAGAAATAAGGAAAAAGAACCATATCAGAACTGGCGAGACATCACCTATTTTTAGAGCACTTGGTGAAGGAAGAGAGGGTGTAACTCAATATATTCAGAGTTGTGCATTGGATGAACTTATTGATAAAGGTGCAAAAGAAATTGGATGGTTCAATAAATTTGGAAAAGTAAGGAGAAATGGGAGTAAAGTAAGAGGTGTAGGAATGTCCATTCTTATGCAAGGCTCTGGTATTCCTTTGGTCGACATGGGTGCTGCAACACTCAAAATGAATGAAGATGGTTCATTTAATTTAACATATGGTGGCACAGACCTTGGCACAGGGTTGGATACGATAGCTACACAGATTGTTGCAGAGACATTAGGTATAAAGCCAGAGCAAGTCATTGTATATGCATCAGATACGGATCTTACCCCATTTGATGTGGGTGCATATGCATCAAGTGGTACATTTGTGTCAGGCGGAGCCGTACTCAATGCAGCAATGAAAATAAGAGAACAAATATTTGATGTGGCAAAAGAAATGTTCGGAGAGTTTGATACAAAAAATTTTATTTTAGAAGATGGCAAAGTAAAGAGCAAAGTGACAGGTAAATCTGTTAGCCTTTCTGAAATTGCATATCATACACTTTATATAAAGGATCAGCATCAAATTGCTGCAACGGGATCCTTTGTTTCTCCTTACTCGCCACCACCATTTGCAGCACATTTTGTTGAAATAGAAGTAGATGAAGAAACGGGTATCATTACGCCAATCAAATATGTAGCAGCAGTGGATTGCGGGGTACCTATCAACCCAGAGCTTGTAAGAGGACAGATCATTGGTGCCATAGTGAATGGTTTAAGCTATGCATTAACAGAGGAATATAAATTTACAGACTCAGGGAAGATGACAAATCCTAACTTTATGGACTATAAGATACCTTCTACACGAGATATTCCGAAAATTGTTACAATTATTGATAAAACATATGAGCCGACAGGACCTTATGGTGCAAAGTCCGTAGCAGAAATAAATATCAATGGTCCCGTTCCTGCCATAGGCAATGCACTATATGATGCTCTGGGTATAAGATTACACAAGATACCATATACAGCTGAAAGAGTCCTTGAAGCAATAGAGGCCAAAAAATTACTTGAAAGAGAAAAAACAACCGAGCCTGTAGACCCTGAAAGGAATTAGTAAGCAGGCATTGAAAATTTTCAATGCCTGCTTTTAATTTTTACGAAATTTTTGGGCCTGCGTTTTTTACTTCTTCTCCTATGTAGCCTTCAAATTTTTCAAAATTTTTCTTAAAATTCTCTGCAAGCTTTACGGCAGTTTTGTCATAAGCGTCTTTATCTTTCCAGGTACTTTTTGGGAAGAGAATTTCTTTTGGAACAATAGAGTTAGGAATTTCTTCCGGGATCTTTAACCCAAAGAACGGTTCTTCTATGTATTTCACATTATTTAATTTTCCTTCCAGTGCTGCTCTTATCATTGCACGTGTATATGCAAGCTTTATTCTGCTTCCTACACCATATGGCCCACCGCTCCAGCCTGTATTTACAAGAAAAACGCTTGTATGATATTTCTCAATTCTTTCACCTAACATTTTAGCATAAACTGCTGGGTGTCTCATCATAAACGGTGCGCCAAAGCAAGCGGAGAACGTAGGTAGGGGCTCGACAATGCCTGTTTCTGTACCTGCGATCTTTGCTGTATAGCCACTCATAAAATGGTACATTGCTTGTTCCTTTGTTAATTTTGATATAGGAGGAACAACACCGAATGCATCTGCAGTAAGGAAAAAAATGGCAGACGGAATAGGTCCCACTGCATCTAATTTTGCCCCCTCTATATAAGAAAGAGGGATTGCTGCCCTTGTATTTTCTGTGTATTTTTTGTCAGCATAATCGGGTATCCTATTATCTTTCACTACAACATTCTCCATCAGTACGCCGAAACGTATGCCATTGAAAATACGTGGTTCTTTTTCAGGTGTAATGTTAATAACTTTTGCATATGATCCACCCTCTATATTAAATATGCCCGTATCTGTCCAACCGTGCTCGTCATCTCCTATAAGTGTCCTCTCAGGATCCATAGAAATTGTCGTTTTTCCCGTACCTGATAATCCAAAAAATAGAGCAGATTTTCCATTCTTACCCAGGTTTGCGGAGCAATGCATAGGAAAGATATTCTTTGCAGGAAGTAAGAAATTCATTATAGAGAACATCACCTTTTTTACTTCGCCACCATACTTTGAGCCTATTACCAGAGCAATCTTTTTGTCGAAGTTAAATGCAATGGCAACATCTGTACGTACTCCGTCAACCTCAGGTGATGCTTTACAGGTAGGCACGGCAATCAATGTAAAATCAGGAGAACCTTCTAAGTTTACATCTTCTTCTCCGGAAACAAACATATTCTCAGAGAGTAAGGCAGTGGACGCAAAGTCTGTAATTACTCTGAGCGATAAGCGTGCGTTTCTGTCGTGGCCTACAAAACCGTCATAAATAAAGATATCCTTGTCCTGCAAATATGTGGTGGCTCTTACGTATAATTTATTAAATACATCCTCTGTTGTTGGGATATTAATGTCACCCCAATCGACCTGGTTGTGAATAGACTGTTGGTCAACAATAAATCTGTCTTTAGGCGAGCGCCCCGTATTCTTTCCTGTAAGAATATTCAGAGCACCCTTATTCGTAAGGACACCTTCTTTGTTGCGTAGTGCAAACTCTACAAGCTCTGCACGAGTAAGATTTCTGTACACATTGTGTGTATTCACAATACCCAGTTTCTCAATACCAAATGTTTTCTTCATATCACTCTCCTTTCTCCTTACCAAGTGGATTTTATAATAAAATTAATTCCTGTCAATCTGCTAACTGCTGTAAGTGATTGTAACAGTTCTTGTATCATTATCCCAACTTACCGTGCAGCCCAAGTTTTCTGCAACGAATCGCAGAGGTACAAACGTCCTATCATTTACAATGATTGGAGATACGGTATGGTTTTTAGTATCTATCCATTCTGGCACATTGTTTACTGTTGCTTTCGGTTTGTTGATCCATAAATTAATTACAATGCCATTGAGCTGAATGGTCACTTTCCTCTCTTTGTTATCCCATTGAATTTCTCCGTCTAAAGCTTCGACGACAGCACGTATTGGCACAACAGTCCTATCCCATCCTTTTATGATAACAGGATATGTACCTCGCCCTGGATCTATCTCCTGCTCAACTCCGTTCACAGTCATATAAGGATTCCCTATTTGCAATTTTATTATTATTTGCCTTTTCCCATTAAAATATACAGTTTTTCTTAGTATCGTCTCTTCTCCTTCTTTTCCTATGGCTACTGCTTCGATGATATTTTTCTGAGCGTTGAGTACAACAGTGCTGTGAAATGTGCCATCAGCATTTATATTAGTCGTTCTGCCGTTGATCTTGAGCATAGAGCCAGGAGAAACCTTACCTGTAAAAGAAAATGCTTGGTTTGTAGCAGTTATACCATCCGTAAAATTTAAATGCAGGTAAGGCTTTACAACAAGTATTCCTTTCCCAACTGAAATATTCATCTTCTCATCCAAAATATTCTCTACGGTTACATCCTGGAGAATTAAATCATTTACAGAAACATTTTCACCTTTTAATTTAATTACTGCAATATTACCATTTCCAGAAATGAACGATTTACCTTTTTCCGAAACAGCAGCGAGCACCTTTCCTTTACCTTTTTTATACACAATTAATCCATTATTAAATAGAGCACCTTTTTCTATATCGAGGACAGAAATGTTATCTGGATTGTATATAAATGTAAAAGATACACCTCGAACATTCTCTGCCCCATTTATTGTTATTCCTACAGAAGCAGTTTCTCCTTGTGTTATATAAGAATCAGTAACGTTTAATTTAGGTGGTAGCTTTGTTGAGGTTGTAATATTTGCGGAAACAAATTTAGTGATATTATGCAAAGACGATATTTCTATTGTCATTTTAGATGTTCCTGTTTCTTTTCCTGTATGTACGGAGAGTATTACTTTTCTCTCCTCATTGGGTGATAATAATATCGTTGCAGTGGACAATATTGCAGTCCATTGAAATGGTATGTCTTTTATAGAAATATCGTAAGTATCAGTTTTTGATCCTGTGTTTACTATATCAACTGTAAGATTAACCTTACTGTTTGGCCTTACAGTTGCTTCATCAGGATACAAAGATGCAGAAAAATCATAATTTGTACTTGTTACCTTTTCTGAAAGCACGCGGACAATATTGTGAAAGCAATCAGTTACGAGGAAAGTACCATCTTCTATTTCAATGGATGCTGTTTCATAAAATATCCTCTTACTTTGATACAAAAGGCTTCCGCCTTTGCTAAATACGGATATTCTGCCATTTTCCGCATCTGCGACAACAATGTTGTTACTCTTATCGACTCCTACATCTTCAGGTACATAAAACTGCATTTTTTCTCTTCCCCCGCCTTCACCGATTGTAGAAAACTCAACAAATTTGCTGTTGTAACAATGAACTTTATTATCATAAACAGAGCTTATGTAAAAGTTTCCTTTTGTATCCTCTGCAATACCCGAAGGAAGTTTACATACAGGAATAACTTTAATAATATTGCCCTTGTTATTGAACTCCGCTACACTATCCTTATCAAGTGCTGTGGCGTAAAAGTATCCATCCTTTCCTTCTATAATTTTTCTGATTTCTCCGAGGCGGCTATCATATATTACATCTTTCAAACTGCCATCTTCATTGAGAATTGCAATTCCTCCGTTCAGCCCTACGTATAAGTTACCTCTTTTATCAGACAGTATGCTGAATGCTTGCGGGAATGCTTTTCCATCCAATTTATCAATACGCTTGATGAATGTTCCTGACGAGGAAAATTGTACGAGCTCGCTCGTTTTGAAATTGAAACCCCCATAATTTACTACCCAGATATTTCCTTTTCCATCTAGTGTTGCGCTGATAGGATTTGTAAGTCTTGATTGTGTATTCTGGGGAAAATCTTTCTTTTCTAAAAAAATGCCCGTCTCGCTGAATGCGCTGAGCCTCTCCCCTACAGGGTAACCAAATGGTGCTTCGGAATCACTATTCCAGTAATAATAACCTGCATCCATTACGTACACATTATCAGATGTATCTACTGCAATGCCAGCAGGCGTAAGCAGAGCGCCATCTTTCTGATTAGGATAAGTCTTAGCCACTCTGCCTATTGTTTTTATGTATGCCCCATTAGGTGCATATTCGACAATTTTACCTTGTTCGTTATTTCCTTTTGAAAGGCCTCTGTCGGAAACAAAGATATAACCATTTGTATCTACTGCAACATCCGAAGGGAATAATAATAGTTCTTTTCCATTGATTGTCAGCAATGTATTCAAATTGTTATCAAATTTGTATATTGCTCTATTGCTCATGCTTACTGCATAGATATTGCCTTTACTGTCTGATGTAAGGCCTCCGGGATGATCAATACTTATTGATTTTACAATATTCCCATTTGTATCCATTTTGTATATACAACCTGCAAAATAATCCGATACAAAAATATGTCCGTCTGATACAGTAACACCGGTAGGTGCATCGAGAATGCCGCTTCCGAACGTTTTTATAAATGAGCCATTGTTTCTAAAAACCTGCACATTTCCACCTAATGCATCTGATATATAGAAAATGCCATTACTGTAAGCAATATCTGTAGGATAAATGAGTTTCTTTAAAGAGCCAAATGTAAAAACATTATTTAATGTGCTGTCAAGTATATGGATCCTGCCATAGGAATTATCTATTACGGCGATTTTTCCCTTAGCGACAGTGCAAATACCTTGCATTGGAAAAAGATATTTTGAATTGTAATCATCTTCATATAAGTTTGCTTCTGCAAGGGACAACGAACCAATAAAATCATCATTTGGAATTGATATGTCCTGCATAACAGAAATATCTTTTATAGCATTTGCATTGGTCTTTACTGTAGGGGTACTCAACAAAAAAAGTAGAATTATAATTAATGATATGATTTTTTTCATCGTTTTCTCCTAGGGATAAATTTCTCCATAATGTCTAGTTAAAATTAAAAAATCCTTTCCGTTTATAACGTTATCCTTGTTAAAATCAAGTGATGTATTAAATCCTGTATCTTTATTATTCATTCCAAAACCTTTTTTGAATATCACAATATCAGCATCGTCTACTTTTTTGTCATTATTTAAATCCCATATTCTGGAATAATCTGATATTGTATATTGCAGAGGCCTCGTAATAAGGTGCTCCTCTGTAGAAGCAAGGTAAATCAGATCAGTACCATTGTCGATTGCTTTGAAATGTATTCTTGCTATTTCGCCACTTTTCGTAAGTTTACCGGACAACACTATCTGTACAATACCAGCTTGCTCTGTATTATCAGCAAAGCCTACCTGATTGCTTAAAATTGCCGGACCTTTTTTTACATCTAAAATTTTTAACAAAGCAGAATCATATTTGTAACTTATGGATAAACCGTCATTAGGATTTTTTAATTGAAGCAGAACATCTACCCAAAAATCTTCATCTTTTTCAAGAAGCAGGGTTTCATCATTCTCCGGCACAATATTAACTGCATTTGCATTAGCATTTGAAACTATAAAGCTGCCACTCTTTTGATCTTCTATGATGATCGGCTCGATAGTTTTTGTCAATTCATCATTGTTCGCTTTTAGATACATAATTTTATAATAATACTTTCCGTTATTGAGGAAACTATTGCCAAAAATATCTTTTCCTTTAAACATTAAGCTGTAATCACCAATATATATCGGTGATTTATCAAATATTGTATCAATAAATTTGCCCGTTTTATCGTACACGTTGATCTTTATCTCATCTGCAATATTTTCTCTGAAAGGCATAGGTGTACTATTATTTTCTGTACCCATTCCTACGGTGAAATTTATTTTGATAGGTATGTTTTCCGTAAGTACATCTCCTTTCTGAAAAACATTCTCAAGATATGTAGGCTTTCTAAAAGAGGGGATATATACAAAAGGAATATGTAAGTGAGTATTGTTGCTATTTAAATATATAAAGCCATATGCATTTCCTTTTATACTTTTGTCTGCATCAAAATGCACAGTGAAACTGCTTTCGGAAAAAGGTGCAACATAAATACTATCTGGATAAGTAAGTGTTACGGGTGTATTTGAAAAATACTCAGAGGAAATGGAGAAAGTCAAGTTACTGTTTGAAAGATTTTTAACTGTAAACTTAGAGTTTTTCTCTGTAGTGCCGTTGCCAAATATAAATGATGCAGGTTCGACAAGAGCATTAGAGCTAATAGCATTCTCTACATTAATCCTTCCTGCGCCTTGCAGCAATGGAGAATAAGGCTTCAGAGAATCAGGATTTTTAAGTATCTCTGCAGTATTCATCATTAATGCTTTAATTTCATCTGGTTTAAGAAAGCTCTTTGCCTGTTTTATTAAAGCTGCACTTCCTGTAACGAAAGGCGCTGCCATAGACGTTCCAGTCATAACAGCAGTTTTATTATTTAGAACAGTTGAGCTAATATTTATGCCGGGTGCAACAATATCCGGCTTTGGATAAAAATCTATGGTTGGCCCATTTGATGAGAAAGTAGACATTCTTCCCAATCCATATTTATTATCTAGTTTTATTTGGACAGAATCATTTACATATTGTTTGAGATACATTCCATTAGCATAGGAAACGAATAAGAAGGGTATAAAGTTGGTTTCATCAGGATTTGATTTGGATACAAGTGCGATAGGAGGCAAGCCACTTGTATTATTAAACACAATGACTCCTACTGCTCCTGCTCTTTTTGCATTTAAGTCCTTATCACCAAAATAAATTTTTCCTCTTTGTATCAATGCAATTTTTCCTTTGAGATTCTTTCCTATGAAATCTTTTTCTTCCCCGTATCCACAGTAAACTGCTCCATAATTACCACTGTTAAAGATGGGCGATTTATCCGGATACATACCTACAATAGCTTCATTTTTTAACAAGATAACACCGTGCATTGCATCATCACTTGCTCCTACGCCAATTACATCCTTATTAGATGCAGGACTACTCATAGGAAAAGGCACTAATTCCGATCTGCAACCTGAATTTCCCGCTGCTGCTACAACTACTACGCCACTGGCAACAGCATTTTCTACTGCAATTGATTCGGGGTCTGAACCGTCTCCTTCACCTCCCGGTGTCCCTATGGATATATTTATCACATTGCACTTATCCTTAACAGCCTGCTCTACACCCTCAATTATTACTGATGTAGCAGTTGTTTCATCTTTTCCCTTAAATACTTTATAAGCGCGGATTTTTGCATCGGGTGCAACGCCGTAATGCGAACCTGCAATGATGCCTGCAACATGCGTACCATGTCCATCCGTATCCATTGGGTCATTGTTCATATCAGCAAAATTGTATCCTCCTATCACCTTTGAGTTAGGGAAACCTCCGCTGCCGAGCTCTTTATCATTATAATCTATGCCCGTATCAACAATACCTACTACAATACCTTTTCCTGTAATGTAATTGTTAGAAGAATCAGTCATTCTATTTACGACATCTGATTTTATTACTTTTGTAGCATAGGTTCTTTCAAGATACGCTTTTCTGTCCTTAAAGATCCTTTTTACATTTTGTATTTGCGCAATATTATTGACATATTTTCCCTTCACTGTACAGGAGAATCCGTTGAAAAGGTATGTATACCTGAATTTTACTTTTGCATTAAATTTTTTAATGTAACTCACAATCTGCATTTGAGTCTTCTCAAGCTTTCTGCTGTATTTTTCTGATTCATCCTTTGCAAATAGAGAAAGAATTCTATATTTGAATGTTCTCTCGTATACAGTTACAGGTGAAGAATTTAGTTCAACAATGATGGGAACTTCTTCTTTGGGTGAGTACGTTAAAAACGGAGAGATTTTATTATTCACAGTGCCCATTGTTTTCACAGCAAAGAAGGCTACGCCAATTGTCAAAACTAGGCTTACTACTATAAATTTTTTAAGCTTTTCCATTGTTGCACCTCTTTAGCATTATACTGCTATTGACAAAAAATCAAAATACTTATATATTTGCTTGAGGTGAATGGTGAAAGTAAATCTTATTGTTTTTGACTTTGATGGAACACTCTTTGATTCAAGTAAAGATTTGACAGAGGCAATGAACTTTGCGCTAAAAAAAGTGGATTTGCCCCCTGTGAGTAGAGAAAAAGTCTGGAGTTTTACCGGAGATGGTACGCGCTTACTTATAAAAAGAGTTTTAGGTGAAGAGAATGAAAGCTTATATGATAAAGTATTTACTTATTTTATGAGTTATTATTCTCTGCATTATGCAGATTACACAAGGCCTCTGGATGGTGTAAAATATCTGATTGAAAGACTCAAAAGGAAGAAAATGGCAATACTCTCAAACAAATATAAAAAATTTGTTGATAAGATACTTGATAAATTTGGCATGAAGAAATATTTTCTTGCTATTTATGGAAAAGATAGCTTTTCCAAAAGTAAACCTGATCCTTATCCGTTACTTTATATAATGAATGAATTGCAGGTAGCAAAAGAGAGAACTATATTCGTTGGCGACAGTTTGAACGATATACTAATTTCTCAAAACACAAATATAAAATGCTTTATTGTACCTTCGGGTGTGACACCTATGGAAAAAATTAAAGCACTTAAACCTTTTGAAATACTCAAAAACATTAAAGAGCTTGAAAATTTTGTTAAATAACGTAAAATAATGGAAAGGAGGTTTTAATATGGCATATTTACTTGTAGTGGTTCTAAATAGAACGGAAAAATTAGAAAACATACTTGAGCGTTTCATAGATGTGGATGTAAGAGGAGCCACAATTGTTGATTCTGAAGGTATGGGCAGGACTCTTGAAACGGAGATTCCTATATTTGGTACGCTTCAGGAAATTTTAAATGCAGGTAAGGGAAGGCGTCCTGAAAGCAAAACTATATTCACTGTCATTAAAGAGGAAAAAACCTTAAGAGATGCGGAACGAGTTGTAAGGGAAGAACTATCCGGATTTAAGGAAGCTGGTACAGGTATTATGTTTGCTCTTCCTATAATAGATTTTACAGGAATCTCTCCTTCATTAAAAGAAGAGAGAAAAGCATTAGAGGAACATCGAAAAATAGAAAAAATCATTTAAAAAATAGTTTTCTTAATGGCATATCTCCGTATATAAAAGTAAAGCAATAATACAAGAGAGCCCAGAATAATGCGGATATTTTCGTGGTAAAATAGCTCAAAGGGAAAAAGGAAAAGAAACGCAATAAACTGAGAAACTCCTTTTTTCCTTTCTTTTTTCAATAAAATCATTAAAATTAACAAAGCAAACCATATTATTAATGTCCAGACCATTTCTTTCCAACAGATAACACCTAATGCACCAATAGTAGGAGCAATACCCATTCCCCCTTTAAATTTATAATATACGGGGAACGAATGCCCTATTACTACAGCTATACCAGCAAGAATAGATACATTCACTGCAAACGGCATTTTAAATACAAAAGGGAGAAGTGTCAAAAGAAATCCTTTTCCTACATCAATAATACCGACAGTAACGCCCCACTTCGCCCCCAACACTTTAGATGTGTTGAATGTGCCAGGGTTCTTATCACCTAACTTTCTTATGTCAGTTTTCTTGACAAGATATGTAAATGTATAAGCAGGAGAGAACGAGCCGACAAGATAAGCAATCAAAACATAAAGGATGCTTAGTGCAGCAGCCACATTACCACCCCACTGAATATAGGAATTGTAAGATTGTCATTTATTTTTAGGGAGATAAGCTCTGTAACTGTACCCGTTAAAGCACCCAGAGTGCCAGCTAAAAATGGTAATTGAAGTTTTATGTGTGCCCATATTACAACAAGAAACATTGTAATAAAACAAGCAATAGACCCTTCAGCAGTTTTCTTTCCATTCATAATCTTTATGTGTCCAATACTTTTTCCCACCATCGTTGCAGCCATATCACCAAAAGTGTTGAATAAGATAGCTGGAATACCTATGTATCGTGGAAAGAAAACGACAATGATTGTGCATCCCATCAAGGAATATGTAGTTCCAGTAAGATCTCTTAGCTCTTCCTTTTTTGCAATGAAACGCATAAAGCGAGCAAAAGGTTTAAAGGTAGCTTTTACTACTTCATTTGCCCTGGGAGAAACAAGGCGGATGATATCCAGTGCGAGAGAAAAGAGAAAAGCCAAAAATACAGCTAATACAGTATACTTCTTTGGCCAGTAGTAATAGATAATAACTACTGCCAGTAGTGCAAGGCGGTAAATCTTTCTGAGGAAGAGTCTCTTCATCTTTTTCACCCTCTGGTGGAGGTGGCGGGAGTTGAACCCGCGTCCGAATAAACACATTATACTGCCAAGCTACAGGCTTAGTTACTTTTTAATTTCTTCTTTTGTGTGAAAGTAACAAAGCACAAAAGTATAGCCTCACTTATTACACTGTGGCTTTGGCTTGGGCATACCTCAGCTACAGGACCTGTATACCTACATTTTAAGTACCCTACAGGCGAAAGTCGCTTAAAACGTTAGCAGCAACTAAGCCGCTAAAGCGTAATTGTAATCAGCGTTTATTTTTTGGTGGATGTTTAAAGAGGCCAACCACTATCCTCTGCCTGCGCCAGTATGACTTGTTTATCCGTCGAACCCCAGCACCCCCAATAGCAATTACATTATACAATTTTGTGCATTTTTTTCAAGTGTTCGAATTGCCTCATCGGAAATTATCAGTAGGCATTTCTATGTTCCACCAGGGTGTTTCAGCGACTCTAATTCCATTCTGTTCAATTTGAATAGCGGAAAAGAAAGAAATACTTTTTAACAAGTACTTATTGTTCACCTCTATGTCTAATGTGAGTTCTTTTGAACTGCCTTTCAGTTCATTAGATGAAGCAGAAATTCTCTTTCCATTATTAGTAAATTGTACGAATAACTTCTTACCAATGTGCCTCGTAATTGAGATCTTATACTTCGATGCATTAGAGAAATTTGTATTGGTGCACTCCGGGTACAGAAATATATAGAGCCTGCTGAATGGAGGAGTTCCTCTGTAGAGCTTTATATGAAAATCTGTATACTCTTTTCCTCTGCTGATTTTTGCTGACTCTACAAATGGTGTGACATGAAATTTTTCCATTTCTTTCCTTGTCCATAATGGTAAGGAGGATTCGAGCTTTTCTTTTCTAAATTTAAGGAAAATCTCATTCTTTCGCACAAAGGAATACATAAAGACAGGGCTTGTTTTTAACTGACTTTTATGGTTTTCAATTGCTTTTTTCTTTTTTAACTCTTCTCTTT
The DNA here is from genome assembly GCA_964405445.1 of uncultured Caldisericales bacterium. Lineage (GTDB taxonomy): Bacteria > Caldisericota > Caldisericia > Caldisericales > Caldisericaceae > CAJXKN01. The sequence goes on from CAYONU010000016.1 coordinate 18,650, forward strand.
TATTCAAACTGACGATATACCAATCTTTATTGATGTTTCTCACATAGATCGGAGGAGTAAGATAGGAACCGTAATGGGGCCCTTTTGGCACTGGCCAGCTTTCTGAATGTACAAAATATGTATATTCTTCCGGATGAATAGTATTTCTTAAGTCAAACAATGCTGCTTCGGTAAATAATCCTGTGGCTCTATGGTCTGAATTCAGGTCAGAGGTTGGTGGGAAAAATATCTTCGTTGGTTTGTACGAAGCAATTAAGTTCTCTATAAGTTTTAATTCAGCATTTGCTGTAAATGGTACATCGACTTTGTAAGCAGTATTATAAAATGTATCACTGTGCATTGTGATACCTGAGAAATATGGGCGATTGTTAAAATGATCCGTCCAAATTTTCAGTGTACCAAAATCCGGGAATCCTAAAAAGATTAAATCACTTCTCTTCAAACCTAAAGACTTCATTGCATTGACTGCTTCATTGTATCTTGTTTCTCCTAATTCTATCGCTCCCGTAGGGCTAGGTGCGTGGATAAACTGTTTTTTAATCATTGTACTTGTATTGTGTGAGCCATAAGTAACATAAATGACTCTTACTTTTGCTCCTTTTTCTATGCATTTTTCTATCACTCCGCTTGTAGCAAGTGCTGCATCATCTGGATGAGGGGACATAATAAGGACTCTGTCACTTTTGTTAAACTGTATTTTCGGAAGACTTGAAACGTCTTTTCCTAGAGGTATAAATGTTCTGGATGGAAAGGAAAATACAGAAAAAGCTTCTGCTATGTAAAATATAATTATATATGTGATGATCTTTTTCAATTTTTTCACTAACACTTACCTCCCTTATACATACTTAGTCAGTGTTGTAATGTAAGTTAAAAAATTATACGAGAAGGACTGCTAAAACACCTGTGAGGAAAATACCGTCAAACGTTCCAGCACCTCCAATACTAGCGACAGGAGCACCGAGATCTGTTATCCTACTGATATTCATAAGATCAGCTCCAATTAGTGTTCCCATTGTACCACCAATGTAAGCTACTATTGAAGGATTATGCCAAGCAAGTATTAATGCAGTAAGTGCTGCAATGATGGGGGGGATGAAGGTAGGAATTGCAATGCCCAGTCCTTTTACAGGCCGTGCAAAGCGGTAGCAGACTGCTGCTACAATAACAACAGCAATAAGGGAAGCAAAAAACAGCCAGATTCTACCTATAGCAAGCAAACGTATAAGTTCGTATAGAGAAATAGAAGCAGGAATAATTGCACCTCCAAGGTTTACGGCAACAACTGTTTCTTTTTTATCAATAATAGGAATTTTGTATCTAATTCCATAAAAGGAGACTTCTTTTTCACTAACAAACCCATTACTTGAGCCGATTTTTTTCAAAGGAATATTTATCATACTTCCGATGAGTGCAAGGAATAAAAGAGAATATCCGGCAAAAGGGGAAAGTCCGAGTTTTGCAAATGCTCCCACTATGCCACCTACGTATAAAAATGACAGGATTGGCAAAAGCAATATAACTAGAAGAAAAAGGACTAAATAAAAAGATAAATCTAACGGCAAAAAATTATAATTTCTATTCATACAAACACTCCTATTTTTAAACATTATAAAGCAAAAAGAAAATTTTAAAAGGATGTGTATAAATTCTACTTTTTAAAGGAAAAAATCATAGTAGTTTTGTGTAATATTTTTTCATCCTTAGAC
>CAYONU010000017.1:0-19894 GCA_964405445.1 uncultured Caldisericales bacterium
TTAATATAGACCTAACACTCATAAGAGTCTTATGGATTTTGGCAACAACATTTACAGAATTTTTCCCTGTATTATAGCATACTTTGCTATGTGCATCGTTATACTACCAAAAGAGCCGCTAAGAAATTGACATAAGTTTTTCTTGGGCTCTGTTATAATAACAGAGCCCAAGAAATTTTTAATGCATTTCTTTGTACTTCTTTAATACAGAAAGTACATAATCGATATCATTCTTTGTGTGATCCGAGCACACTTGAAAACGTATCTCTTGATCTCCTTTTGGAACTACGGGATAATTCAAACCTGTAGCAAGAATACCATTGTCTTTCAGGTATCTAACAAGTTCAGTTGTCTTTTTAGTATCTCTCACCATAAGTGGCACCACGGGGTGCGGACCTTTTATCACTTCATAACCCATATCAATAAGACCTTTTTCAAAACGTGCAGTCATCTCATGTAGGTGCTTCAACAATTGTTTCCCTTCTTCGCTGTCCAATATATTTAAAGCTGCAAGCGATGCACTTGCCTCTGAGGGAGTAATAGGATTAGAATAGATATAGAAAGGAGCAGTTTCACGCAGATGATCTATTACCGTTTTATCACTCACTACATAGCCACCATTAATGCCAAGTGATTTCCCCAATGTAGAAACCAATATGTCAATCCTGTTTTCATTGGTATACTCTGTTGTCCCCCTTCCTGTTTCTCCCAATGCACCAACACCGTGCGAGTCATCCACCAGCGTAATAACCCCTTCTTCAAACTCAGGGTCATACCGTTCTGCAAGATCTGCAATCTCTGGCAGAGGTGCATACTCGCCCCTCATACTGAACACACCGTCTGTCACCATTATTACTCTTTTTCCATTGCCCACGGCGCTTTTTAAAGCAGACTCCAGATCAACCATATTATTGTGTTTATAAATCTTTTTATCCTTTGGTCTGGATAATCTAATTGCATTAATAATACAGTTATGGTTCAGCTCATCACTTATTACAATAGTGTCTTTTGTAATAAACGATGGCAATATGCCCATTACGGTAGAATATGCAGAGCTGAATATCATAGCAGCTTCTCTATTATGAAATTTTGCAAGCCGTTTCTCCAACGCAATGTGTGGCGTGTAAGTCCCGCTTATAAATCGCACAGCACCTGGGCCAGCACCAAATTCCTTTGCAGTCTTTTCCTCTGCCTCTATAACTTCTTTTTTTATAGACATACCAAGATAACTGTTTGCATTCATTCGTATAAATGCCTTATCACTATACCCCTCTATAAAATATCTGGGCCCTTTATCACCCTCTGCAGGTTTTATCCCTGTTATCACCGTTTCTTTGCCCTTCAACGTTCCTTTTTCTTCTAATTCTTTTAAATGGTTTGCCAATACTTTTTTGACTTTAGTTAATGGCATCTTTCACCTCCTAATTAAATTTTTACTCCTAATTTAATCGATAATTTCTTTAACATATCTTCTGTCATTGATGCAAGATCGTAACTAGGTTTCCATCTCCATTCCGCACGTGCAGCACTGTCATCCATATGGTTAGGCCAAGAATCAGCAATTGCCTGGCGAATTGGATCAACATCATAATTTATAGTAAAATCCGGCATATACTTCTTTATCTCATTTGCAATATCTTTTGGTGCAAAGCTCATCGCTGTTACATTAAATGCATTCCTGTGAATAAGTTTCTTTGGATCCGCCTCCATAATATCAACAGCTGCCTTTATTGCATCGGGCATATACATCATATCCATATACGTATCAGGCTTTAAGTAGCATATATATTTTCTATGCTTCAAAGCTTCATAGTATATCTCTACAGCATAATCAGTAGTACCACCACCAGGTAAAGTCACATAGGAAATAAGTCCGGGAAAACGCACACCACGTGCATCTACATTGAATCTTTTATAATAATAATCGCAGAGTAATTCACCGGAAACTTTAGTAACACCATACATTGTATTAGGGCGCTGAATTGTATCCTGTGGAGTATCATCCTTTGGCGTATTCGGCCCGAAAGCTCCTATAGAGCTCGGAACAAAAACAGCACATTTGTATTCCCTCGCAACTTCCAGTACATTTAAAAGTCCACCCATATTCACATTCCACGCAAGAAGTGGCTTAGATTCTGCCACAGCTGAAAGTATAGCTGCCAAATGATAGATTATATCTACTCTGTAGCGTTTCACAACCCGCTTCACCGTATCTCCGTCTGTACAATCAATCACTTCAAATGGTCCGGAATTAAGAAGTTGCTTGCTCGGCTTCCTTTTATGTCCTGCTGCTATTACATTCTCGTTGCCATACTTCTTGCGCAATACCATTGTAAGCTCAGAGCCAATCTGCCCTGTAGCACCAGTCACTAAAATTCTTTTCATTCCCTATACACCTCCCATTCTTATTCTTTAAGAATCATCTAAGTGCTTTATTATCTAATGGCTCATTAAGCACTTTGCCACAATTACAGTGCCTCTCATCAGGAATATTTGGCATTACTTCTTTCAAAACGTTTTGTATTTTACCATTCATCTCACTCATCTTTTCTATTACCTCTTGATGGGAAAGCATTCCACTCGAAATACCTGCAGCAAAGTTCGTCACAACAGCAATTGAAGCATAGCACATACCTAATTCTCTTGCAAGTATTACCTCAGGCACACCAGTCATCCCAACTACATCTCCTCCCAAAATGCTATATGCCTTTATCTCAGCTCTTGTCTCAAATCTTGGCCCCTCTGCCGCAACATATGTACCACCCCTGCAATAAGGATAATGAAATTTATCCATCGCACTCTGTATAATATCAGACAGCTCGGGGCAGTATGGATCCGTACAATCTATATGGACAACCTTATCCCCTGAAAAAAACGTTTCCACTCTGCTTTTTGTAAAATCAAGAAATTGGTCTACAATGACAAATGTGCCAGGCAGAATCTCTCTGTTGATTGATCCTACAGCAGAAGTTGCAATGATACGCTCTACTCCAACATTATGAAGTGCTACAATGTTTGCACGATAGTTAACCATATGTGGGGGTATAGTATGCTCCTTTCCGTGGCGCGGAAGAAAAAATACATTTCTCCCTCTCAATTTCCCTTGAACAAGTAGTACACTACCAAAATCTGTATCTACACTTACTTGCTTTGCATCCTGTACAAAATTTGGGGTGTAAATACCTGTTCCTCCAATAATTCCAATACTTTTTACGTTTGCCTTCATACTCGATATTATTTTAGCACTTTTTAAGATTTTTTCTATTGCTTTTTGCTTCTTTCTCCGTATAATAGAAGTGTAAAAGGGGCAGTAGTTCAGTGGGAGAATGCATCCCTCGCACGGATGAGGTCAGGGGTTCAAATCCCCTCTGCTCCACCAAAGTAAAAAATTTTATTTTATAAAGAGAAGAAGCGATGAAAAGAGAAGAAAAACTTGAATTATTAATCAGTAAAGATGCACTAAAGAAACGCATTAAAGAGCTTGCTGATAAAATCAGCAACGATTATAAAGGAAAAAAACCTGTTTTTGTTTCAATACTCAAAGGAGGTGGGTTTTTCTTAGCGGATCTTGTAAGAGAAATAAAGCTGGATCTTACAGTCGATTATATTGCTGCTTCGAGTTATGGCACTGGGACAGAATCTTCTGGCAATGTCCATATTTTAAAGGACCTTTCAGCACCAGTAGAGGGCAAGGATGTCATTATTGTCGAAGATATAATAGATACAGGCTATACATTAAAAGCTATATACAATATACTAAAAACGCGCAAAGCAAAGAGTATAAAAATCTGTGTATTATTGGATAAACCAGAGAGAAGAAAAATAAAAGTACCCGTAGACTACACAGGCTTTAAAATTCCTGATCTCTTCGTCGTAGGTTACGGAATTGACTATGCTGAAAGGTACAGAAACCTGCCGTACGTTGCAGTACTAAAAACTCATTAGGAGATATTCTTCTCAATAATTTTTAAGGCTTTATCAATGAGCTTTGGGGCATTACCTAATAAAAAAGATGAAATAAGTGTACTACTCCCTTTGTCCGGAAATACCTTCATTAAGTCTTTATAAAAAACTCTCTTCCCTCTTAATTTTTGCTTTACTTCTTTATATCCATCAGTTTTACCCTGTTTTCTTAAATAAAGTTGTAAAAGCTCAGAAAAAATCTCCGGGTGTGCTTCTAAATCCCGCTGAATCTTTTCCTTATCTACTTTTATCTTCTTCAACCCTTTCTCAACTGATTTAACAGCAAGTACACTATGCCCAAATGCAACACCAATATTCCTCTTTACCGTTGAATCAGTTAAATCTCTCTGCAAACGAGATTTTACAAGTTTTCTTGAGAAGAATCCCAATAAATTCTCTGCTATCTCTGCATTTCCCTCGCCATTCTCAAAAAGGATCGGATTAATTTTATGCGGCATCGTAGAAGAACCTATGGATTCTTTAGAAACCTCAAGGCTAAAATATCCCAGTAAAAAGTACATCCAGACATTCCTTGCAAAATCTATTATAATAGCATTTATTCGCCGCATCGTATCAAACAGCTCAGCATATGAATCAGCAAACAGAATCTGTGTAGAAAAAAACGTAGGGGAAAGACCCAATTTTTTGACAAATTCTTTTGAAAAGTCAAACCAATCTATATTAGGATATACTGTTTTAAGAGCATTAAAATTTCCCGTTGCACCATTAAGCTTTCCTTGGATCTTTACCCTTTTAAGTTTATCGTACTGTAATGAAAGCCGCACTGCATAATTCGCAAATTCTTTTCCCAATGTTGTTGGTGTCGCAGGTTCCCCATGAGTGCGAGAAAGTACCACATCAAACTTGTATTTCTCCATATCTTCTTTTAATAACAGAATAACATTCTTTAATGATAAAATATATAATTCTTTTCCTTCTTTCAGCATCAATCCATATGCAAGATTATTTACATCCTCAGAAGTGAGTCCAAAATGTACAAAGCGACGTATGCTCTCGGGGACTTTTTCTTCTATAAATATTACTGCTGCAGCAACGTCATGCTCTGTTCTTTTTTCAATCTTTTTGATTTCTTTTGCATCATCAATAGAAAAACTATAATAGATATCTCTCAAATTATTTTCATCAAAATGTGCTGTTTTTACTGCTTTATTAAATGTAATTAGATATTCAATTTCAATAAAAACCCTTTTTTTTATCAGTGCATATTCTGAAAATATCCCGCTGAGTTCTTTTACAGATGAATAGTATCGTCCATCTAAAGGAGAGATTGCTCCTAAATTATCCATAAGTAATTGTATCGTCCCGCTCAGGCCCAAATGAAAGCACTGTTATAGGTACACCAATGTAATCTTCAATAAAACGAACGTAACCTCGGATATTCTCCGGCAGGTCATCTTTTGTTTTTCCTTTCAACTTCTCCCACTGCTCTGATGTTAATTTCTCTATAGGTGACACTGCTTTATAAACTGGCACTACTTTCTCAAGCTCTACTGCACTTGCAGGGAATTGATCAATTAATTCTCCATCCAACTTGTATCCAATTGCTACCTTTACTTCTTTCAACGCGGAGAGTATATCAATTTTTGTCAGAGCAATTTCTGTGATACTGCTAACATTTACCGCATATTTTAATGCAAAAAGATCTAAATATCCAACACGGCGTGGCCTTCCGGTAGTTGCACCAAATTCTTTGCCTGCATTCCTCAGCAACTCCTCAGCCGGACCGGCTAATTCCGTAGGAAACGGACCTTCTCCCACACGCGTGGCATATGCCTTACTCACACCTACAATTCTTTTAATGTAAAAAGGGCTTGCTCCTGCACCGTTAAATGCACCTTGTGCCACCGTATTAGAAGATGTAACGAATGGATACGTACCAAAATCTATATCAAGCATTACTCCCTGTGCACCTTCAAAAAGCACAGATCTGTCTTTTAAAGCACTATTAATAATAGAATGTATATCTCTTACATATCTTCTGAGTTTCTCTCCATATAATGCGTATCTCTTAGCAGTATCCCTCTCGAAATCTTCAAATTCATTTTCTTTTACAACATTTCTTATAATAAAATCTGCCTTTCTTTTTTCTAAAGCATTCTTTATCGTTTCTTCCGCTCTGTTTCCTGTAATGTCGCCCATCCTAAGGTTCGTTCTCTCCATTTTACTGGCATACGTAGGACCTATACCTTTCCCTGTTGTACCAATAGCCTTTCCGTTTATTTTGTCAATCCTAATATGATGCGGAAAAATAATATGAGCTCTTCTACTTATAAAAATATGAGGCTCTACTCCCGCTTTCTTTATTGATGCAACTTCCCCTAACAAAGATTTCGGATCTATTACCATTCCATTTCCCAAAATACATTGTTTGCCTTGAAACACACCTGATGGCACATAGTGAAGCTTAAATGCTACACCATTATATATAATTGTATGACCTGCATTTCCGCCTCCATTAAAACGCACAACAATATCTGCATCCTTCGAAAGGAAATCAACAATTTTCCCTTTTCCTTCATCTCCCCATTGTGCGCCTACTACGATAGTTCCACCCATAAAAACCTCCATTACAATTTTTTAACTGTGCAGTTCTTTCCGCCTTATCCATTGTGCACCCTCAGGCATAAGAAGAAGTACATCAATTGGTCCACCAACAGTTTTCGGCCGTGCCTGGAAGCGAATCGTATCAATCGTCGTTTTCACCGCATATACTGCAAAATCAATGGCATCTTGCAGAGGCATTGCGTCCCAGAGAATTGGGGGTTTTGATATTTGCTCAAGAGTACCTTTAGCTGTTTTCATCCACGCTGGCTGGAGTATCTCTGCAACAATATCGCCTTCTCCTCCCCAACTTGCACCATAAAGAACCTTTCTTCTATCCGGTGTTATATTAAGACGTTTTAATTCTGCACGCTTAACATTACAATGATAAACGTAAGGAATACTTACACGACCTTTTTTCTTATAGCCTGCAATATGAAATGAAGTATTCGCCATTGGAAATTTTCTCTTAAAAAAATTTAAAAGTTTGTTTGCAACGCTCTCAACTTCATCTTCTTCTGTTAAATCTTCTTCTTCAAATGTTTTAAGGTGCGATTCAGTAGTGACTTTCCCAAGTAGAGATTCGCCAAACGTACTTATACCCACGTTTTGCTTAGCAAGTAAATAAGTTTTGTAGACAAAATCTGAGCTTGTTGTTTGAATTGGAGGATATTCTTTTCCTGTAACATTATCCTTTCTTTGTATTGTTATGCTCTGCCTGCTGTCAGACGCCATTACAACACCCGAAGGCACATAAACTGTTATAACAAACGACATAATTTCCCTCCTTTAATGCGATTTTGTTAAATAATTTAATTGCTTCTTTGTAAGTGTATCAATTTCTATGCCATAAGCTTTTAGCATTGACTCCGCAACTTTAATATCAATAGCTTCCGGCACATTATACACTTTTTTATCCATTTTATCTCTGTTCTCCATTAAATATTCTGCCGAAAGGGCCTGAAGGGCAAAAGATAAATCCATTATCTCTATAGGATGCCCATCGGCACAGGCAAGATTCACTAATCTCCCTTCCCCTAATACATAGATCTTCCGTTTGTTTTTCAAGGTATATTCAATAATATTTTTTCTTACCATACGTTTTTTTATAGCGCTTTTCTCGAGCTCATCCATACTTATTTCTACATTAAAGTGCCCTGCATTTGCAAGGATAGCTCCATCCTTTAATAATTCAAAGTGCCGCAAGTCGATAACATTTGTATCACCTGTTGTAGTAACAAAAATATCTCCTATTTTGGCTGCTTTTTTCATAGGCAAAACGGTAAATCCATCCATATACGCTTCCATCGCCCTAACAGGATCTACCTCTGTAATGAATACTCTTCCACCTAATCCCTTTGCACGCATTGCAACACCTTTTCCTACCCAACCATAGCCCGCTATAACAATATTTTTCCCTGCAACTGTAATATTCGTTGTACGGATAATGCCGTCCCATGCAGATTGACCTGTACCATACCTATTATCAAAGAGATATTTACATTGACCGTTATTCACTGCAATAATTGGAAACTTGAGCTTTCTCTCATTTGCAAGTGCTTTGTCTCTTATTACACCGGTTGTTGTTTCTTCACAACCTCCCCAGATATTTTTGAGTAGTTCTTTCCTCTTTGTATGCACAAGCGCAACGAGATCTCCTCCGTCATCAATAATGATATTTGGCTTGACATCAGCTACCTTATTATAATTTTCCCAGTATTCATCCTCTGTTTCGCCGTACTTTGCAAATACTCTCACACCCTTTTTTGCAAGTGCCTCTGCTACATCATCCTGTGCAGTAAGAGGATTTGAACTCGTAATTGCAACATTTGCTCCACCTTCCATCAATATATATGCAAGGTTTGCAGTTTTTGCTTCAAGATGAAGTGCCATTGCAATATTCACGTTCCTAAATGGCTTTTCTTTTTTAAATCTCTTTTCTATACTATCCATAATAGGCATATTTCGCATCGCCCACTCCATTTTTAGATCACCATTTGTTTTTCCCATTCTTACCTCCAATTATGTTACTTAATAAATTATACATAAATATCTGTTTTATAAAAATTATTTCCCTATGCAAAAACGTGAAAAAATCATATCAAGAATATCCGTTGAAATATTCTCTCCTATAACAACACCTAAAGAATTTAGTACCTCTTTGAGCTCTTCCGAAACAAGCTCATCCATTCCTTTTCCAAGGATTTTCTCTGCTTCTCTTAAATGCAATAGAGCATTATACAAGCTATTTCTCTCTATTTCCGTAGTAATAAGGGGCATCTCAATGTAATTTGGAAGGATTTTATTATATATTGCTCTCTCCAGTATCTCAATGCCTCTCTTTTTAAGTGCTGATATCTCTACAATTTCTTCATTTATAAATAGTTTATTAAGATCTTCCTCCTTAAGCTTTACGGGAAGATCTGTTTTGTTTAGTACAATGATGCGATTTCTTCCCTCTGTAAGCCTGGCAAGGTCTACGTCCTCTGTCATAAGCTCTTCACTTGCGTCAAATATAAAAAGCACAACATCTGCTTGATCAATTGCCTTCAAACTTCTTTCTCTTCCCAAAGCCTCTATTTTATTACTTGTTTCTCTTATCCCTGCTGTATCAATGAAACGCACAGGAATACCAAAAAAATCGATTGCTTCTTCTACTGTATCGCGGGTTGTACCAGGAGTTTCACTCACAATTGCCCTGTCAAATTTCAATAAAGCATTGAGCAAAGTGGATTTGCCTACATTTGTTTTACCTGCAATAACAACTTTCACTCCCTGCTCAATGCTTTTACCTGCCCTATACGTTGAAAGAAGCCTTTCAACGAGAGCTTCAGCCTTCTTTATTCTATCTTTAATTTCACCTGAGTTTGAAAGTGATACATCCATTGGAAAATCAATAGATCCCTCAATTTCTGACATAATGGATAAAACTTGCTTTTTAATTGCAAATATCTCTTCACTTACTCCTCCAAAGAGCCTTTTTGAAGCAACTCTCATCGCCTTTTCTGTTTTTGCTTGAATCAGCTCAATTACCGCTTGCGCCTCAATAAGGTCCATTTTCCCATTTAAAAAAGCACGCTTTGTAAATTCACCTCTCTCAGCAAGGCGCGCCCCTAATTGAATGAGTGTTTTAAGTGTTACATCAAGATTCTTTATCCCCCCGTGCATTTGTAACTCAACAACATCTTCGCCTGTGTATGAATGGGGAGCTTTAAAATAAATAGCAACACATGTATCAATACGCTCTTTTGTATTAATATCAAAAACATGTCCAAAATAAACCTTTCTTTGACGCTTAATCCTCTTCGAAAAAACTTTCTGAGCTATAAAAAGGGCAGCAGGTCCTGAGAGTCTTACCACCCCTATGCCGCCAAAGCCCCTTGGCGTAGAAATTGCAACAATTGTGTCGTTCACTTTTTTAAATCAACTACAACATATCTCCTCGGCTCTTTTCCTATGCTATGCGTCCATACGTCAGGATAGTTGCGAAGCGTTATATGAATAATTTTCCTAGCGGATGCAGACATTGGCTTAAGTTTCACGGGTTCTTTCATCCTTTTTGCACGCAGTGCTGCATCCAAAGCAATAGTTTTAAGCATCTCTATCTGCTTCATCTTATATCCGTCAATATCCAGCATAATCATAGGAAAATTTCTATTCTTTCTATGAGTATATACATTCAGTATGTACTGAAGTGAGCGAAGGACAATCCCATCTTTCCCTATAAAAATACCTGGAGTAGAGATATTCTTTATATTAATATAATAACAACCATATTTCTTATTTGAAAAAACAGAAGGCGTTTCTCCCATCCTTTCAAAAACTCTTTTAAGAAAATTGTCTATTTCCTTTTCTACCATTACTTCCTCTTTTTATTCTTCTCATTTTTTTTAGCTGATGATTTATAATGCTTCTTCGCAGTTTTTTCGATTCCTGAATCTACAACCTTTGGAGGAACCGTTTCCATTTCTTTTGAAAGGATACGCATAATATACACCTGCTGTGCTGCTTGTGCAAAGGAATATGTAATCCAATAGAGAATCAAGGATGGCGACCATTTAAGTGCCCATACAACTAGAATGACAGGCATAAAGTACATCATCATCTTTGTTGTAGGATCCTGCTGTTGACCTGGCATTTGTGAAGTTTTACTCTGCAAAAATGTGGAAACAAAGACAAGCGCTGGCAAAATATAGTATGGATCTGGTACATTCAAATTTTTAAGCCACAAAAAACCTTCCGTGTTAAATGGAGCATAATTGATAAGTGCACCAAATAAAAGTATAAATATAGGCCATTGTGCAAGTGCAGTTAAACATCCCCCAGTCATACTTACATTGTTTTCTTTGTATAGTTTCATTACCTCCTGATTCGCCTTTTGCGGATCACCCTTATACTTCTGTTGAATCTTTTTAATTTCTGGCTGAAGCTTTGTCATTCCAGCAGTAGATTTAAATTGCTTATGCGTTAACGGATGTAGAAGCAAGCTCAGAAGAAGTGTAAAAATAATTATATCTAGTCCATAATTAGGTATAAACCTATGAAAAAGTTCAATAACTTGCCTCGTTGCTTTATAGAATTTATTCGGCGGTACAAGGTCTATAACACCATTTTTCGTAATTGTTTGTACTTTTCCATTACTATCCTTATAACTAACCTCTACCGTTACAGGATATGCTTTAGATTCAATATATTTGTAAGAGGCTAATGTGTATGTAAGTGTAGCACTTTTCCCTGAGCTAACTACATCGGTTTTTGCCATTTCCTTTAAATCTACTTCTCTTTTGCCCATCCACAATTTAAAAGGTGAGAGGTCAGTGTTTTCATCTATTGAAACAAGCTTAACCTTAATGTCTGCTATAAAATCGGGTGTATTATTCGTTATACGTACAGCAACAGGAACATTTTGCATAGGTGCCCCTTTGCCAACTATTTGTACGATTACACCAGTCTCAGTAACTTTTGGGAATGTCGGTCCTGTTGTACATCCTGTAAAAAAAATTGAAAAAACAACAATACTCATTAAAACTAAGATTAATTTCTTCTTCATCTATGTCCTCCTATGGTACAGGGTCATTTCCTCCTGGAAAAAACGGATTGCATCGCAACACTCTTTTTACCGCAAGCCATCCACCCCTTTTTGCTCCATATTTCTCAATTGCCTGAATTGCATACTCTGAGCAAGTAGGAGTGTATATACAGGTAGGTGGCTTTAATGGAGAAATATAACGCCTGTAGAATTTAAGGGCGGAAATTAAAAATTTTTTCATTATTTTTTTTCACTCCTTTTTTAGAATATTTTTTAAATCCTCTAAAACATCCCACATTTTCATTTCTGCAATACCTTTTCTTGCAATAATCACGTAACTCCTATTATCAGGAAGATTACTTTCAAATCTTAAAAATGCTTCTCTCATCAATCTTTTCGCTCTATTTCTTTGTACAGCTTTCCCTACTTTTTTAGATGCAATAAATCCAACTTTCTTATGAACTCCATTGGAAACAAATACAACTACATAACGCCCAAAATATTTCCTTGAATGAGTAAGTACATATTTAAATTCCTTTCCTTTAAGCCTTTCCCACAGTTTCACTCTATACCGAAAGCTTTACCCTATTTTTATCTCTTCTGTGGCTTAAGACTCTTCTTCCACTAGAAGTTTTCATTCGTGCTCTAAACCCAAAATGCTTAAACCTCTTTTTGTTATGCGGTTTATAATTTATTCTCATAAAAAACCTCCTTAAAAACTTTTAGTAATCAATTTTGTACAATTTAATATACCAAAACTTTGATAATAGTCAAATACTTTTATTTTAATGAACTACTCTCATCTTTTAATTTACACACAGGACAGAGAGGACCTTCACCTTTAAATAAGGCTCCACACTTTGCGCACCGTTTATACTGCATCTGTTCCTTTAGTCGTTCATTCTTCTTGTAAATAATAAGAAGTTCTCTATACTTTTTTCTTAATTTTTTATCTGCCTTTAATCGCTTTGTTGTAAAGTTTACCCACTCAAGATCCTTTTCAGTAAGTTTCACAGTTTTATAAGAAATGTACTCTTCTCTTTTATTTACTTTCCCTAACCTATTTCTTACATGAGATACCAATTTAAATTTAATATCTTTTACCGGAGAATCAACGATGTTCTCATTAATTTTTCTTATTATATCCGCTTTCATAAATGTGAGCTCCTGCATAAATAAAGGGCTCGTTACACCTATAAAAAGTTCGTTTTCCCTATAAAAAAGAGGTGTAGTGTAATTCATAAGTTTATCTCCTACGATCTTGCCCCATTGAAAAAGCGCAAGGTTTCCTTTAATTTTTACGTAGATCTGTCTTTTTAAAAGTACTTCGTCTAATATATTCTTTAGCGAGTTCATAACATAATAACCTTTGCTTCATTCAATATATTTTTAGGAATTACATTGAGACTCAACGCTGTAAGAAATATTTGTTCATTTCTCATTATTTTTAAAACATTCTCTCTGTGTAAGTCGTCTAAATCAGAAAAGAAGTCATCGAGTAAGAGCACAGGCTCTTCCCCTCTTTTTTCATTAATAAATTCTTTCTCAGCAAAACGCATTGCAAACGCGAAAGTATATGCTTCGCCTAGCGAGCTAAATTCTCTTATATGAATGCCATTGACAAGAATCTCTAATTCATCAAGATGGGGGCCAAAAAGTGTACGTTTTTTCTGTATTTCCATTCCTGTTACTTTATTGTCAGCTAATTTTTCTATATGTAACGGCTTATAAACAAGTTTAATATTTAAATTCTTACTGGAAATTTCAAAGATATGCTTTTGTACAATTTCTGAAAGTAGTATAATCGTTTTTTTCCTCTTTTCTTGTATTGTCTTTCCTATAGGAATCATCTGTTCAGTTAAAACGGAGAGTAGATTTCCTGGAACTCTTGTACTTTTAAGCAACATATTTCTCTTTTGTAAAATCGAATAATAATTCAATAGACTCTTATAATATTCAGCATCCGTAAAAATCAGTAGATGGTTTAAAAAATTTCTTCTCTCTTCAGGACTACCTTTTATAATATCTACTACTTTATAGCTTAGAAATACAGTTGGAAGTATTCCTACTATCTCAGTAAAACTCTTCATTCTTTGATTATCAAACTTAATTTCTTTCTTCTTCTCCCCTATTAAAACATCAATATTTTTTTGAGACGAATTATCCTGAAAAATAAGAGAAATAAAAGAGTAATGTTCATTGAAATTAATACAATTTGATAGATGGCTCGTGATAAAAGATTTGCCTGTTGATAAAAGGTATACTGCTTCTAATAGTGTTGTTTTGCCTGCACCATTTTTTCCAACAATAATGTTATAAGAAGGAGAAAAATAAAATTTTCTTTTTTGAAAACTTCTAAAATTTTCAATATAAAGAGAATTGATTTTCATTAAGTAATTTTAGATTTCTTTAGAGGCATAGTAATAAAGAGGTATGAATCGTTATTTTTACCCTTAATAGTGACAGGATGTAATGGCCCATTCATTTTAAATACAACTGTCTCATCTGGTACATGGCTCACACCATTAATAAGTCTTTCCCCATTAAATATTATCGAAAGTTCAGCTGAACCATTAAATTTAACATTTTCTTTGCCTTCACCAATTTCCGGTAGTACTCCTTCTATCTCCATAGAACCAGCAGAAAAGGTTATATTTATTCTTTGAGTACTATTTCTTACAAGTATCTCTACTCTATTTAGAGCATCAAGCAGTTCATTTTTATTTACCTCTGCAACAAATTCATTTTCCTTAGGAATAACTGCCTTATATGGAGGAAATGTTCCGTTAATAAGAAGTGATATAATACTTATGTGTGACGAGTTAAAACTGATCTGATTTTTATCGGATATAATATTAACTATTTCATCATTAATCTCAATTTTATTTAGTATGTCAAGTGCTCTCCATGGAATAATAAACGAACTCTCAGTAATATTTGGAGCTGAAAGATTGCTTATAGCTAAGCAAGTACTATCTGTTGCAGCAAATTCTAACATATTATTACTTGCATTAAATAGTATACCTTTAAACTCTTTTCTGCTCTCTTCTTTTTTTGCTGCGGCAAAAACTGTATTCCTAATAAGTTTTCTAAGGATATCTCTTTTTATGGCTATTTTGACTTTTTCTTCTATTTTAGGTAGAAGTGCAAATGCATCTGGATCAAAACATGTTAAGTGGTATACAGAATTATCTTGTCTAATTATTCCTTTTCCTTCTGAAATAAGAAGTTCTATTTCTTTATCTGGATTTAGCTTTGCAATAATCTCTCTTAGTAAGGCAAAAGGTAATACTGTTTCTTTTATTTCGTCTTCATCAAGTTCTACACTACCTTCTATTGTATTTTTAATACCTTGTTCTAAGTTTGTGCTAACTAATAGGATTTTATTGTTCTCTTCTACTTTTAAAAGTATATTACTTAAAATAGGCTCTATTGGTTTGGAAGTAATTACCTTTCCTACATTATTTAGAGCTACTAAAAAATCTTTGTTCAACATTTTTATCCTCATTATTCACTCCTTTACTCTTATTATATATTTATAAAAAATAGTAATAATCATAATAATGTATGTTTATTATGTATAAAATCTTTATAAAGTCTTTTGCTACCACAAAAATTTTTCTCATAACTTTGTGAATAATTCATTTAGCTTATTAACATTATATACAGTATAGAAGTTATCCACAAAATGTGGAGTTTATCCACAAGGTTATCCACAGTTAATCTTCCTTAGTTTTTACCATTTTAATAATATCATCTATTAAAGCCTTCATTGTTTCTTGTTTTTTTGATTCTGCTTTAATTTTTGAGTATGCGTACATCACTGTTGTATGATCTCTTCCTCCAAAAGCATTACCAATTTGTGGAAGGGAGGTATCTGTAAGTTCTCTCGAGAGATACATTGCTATCTGTCTGGGGATTGCGATGTTTTGCGAACGTTTTTTTTCTTTTAGTGAAGCTTCGGGGATGTTAAAATATTTTGCTACTGCTTTTTGAATTCGCTTTATCGTTATTGGTTCTTTATTTGTTTGAATAATATCAGAAAGAGTTCCCTTTGCGAATGGTAGTGTAATTTCTTCGTTTTTTAGTGAAGCAGATGCAACAAGTCTCACTAATGCTCCTTCTAATTCCCTGATGTTTGAGAAAACGTTCTTTGCTATATAGAATATTACTTCATCGGATACTTTAATATTTTCGAGTTGAGCCTTCTTTTTCAGAATTGCTACTCTCGTTTCAAAATCAGGTGGCTGTATATCCGCTATAAGTCCCCATTCAAAGCGTGTAGTGAGTCTTTCTTGAAGTGTTGCTATTTCTTTTGGAAGGCAGTCCGATGTAATTATTATTTGTTTACCAGCATCATGCAACGCATTGAATGTATGGAAGAATTCTTCCTGCGTACGTTCTTTTCCCGCAAGGAACTGAATATCATCAATGAGTAGTACGTCAACAGATCGATATTGTTTATGAAAACGGTCTATTAGCTGGCTGTTATTTCGTGCATTTTGAATAGCATAAATGACCTCGTTCGTAAACTTTTCTGTTGTTGTATAAATAATTTTTAAGTTGCTGAAATGTTTCAGCATATAATGGGATATTGCCTGTAGAAGGTGTGTTTTCCCGAGTCCTACACCGCCGTAGATATACAGAGGATTGTAAGCAGTGCCAGGATTTTTAGCAACAGCCATAGAGGCAGCGTAAGCAAGTTTGTTGCTGTTTCCTACAACAAAATTTTCAAATGTGTAATGCTTATTCAATGTGATACTGTTAATAACGACTTTTTGCGGGGAGGTTTTTTCTTTTTTTGCTACTATAAAGTCTAATTTTATCTTTTCCTTCTTTATATCTGAGAGGGTGCTTTCAATAAGGGAGCGATACCTCGTATCTAGCCACTCCTTTGCAAATTCTGATGGCACTTCCAATACAACAGTGTCTCCTGTATCTGAAGCAAGCTTAACGCTTCGAAACCATGTTTCAAACGTTGGTACGCTAAGGTGATCTTTTAACTCATTTAGTGCTTCTTTCCATACATCCATATATTTACCTCATGAACTATTTTTTCTCCATATGTTCTTTATATTTTACTATACAGTTAAAAATTGTCAATTGTAGTTAATTTATATTATCAGTTTCCGGGCCGCAGTATTTTCTTTAGAGGGAAAACACCTATCTGCTTGTTCCGATAATGATCCTTATCCAACTAACCTGTCGGTACGGTTGAGGTTTTTCTATTTTGAATACAGGGTGCAGAAGCATTATAAGCTGTACAGCTCACTGCTTCTTGCAGCCTAATTAAAAAAGGCAGAGTTTGGCTGGTTCTACCTTGCAGTTATAACGTTTCCGGTAAGGATTTAAGAATGCGAGAAATATTAAATGCTAAAGCACTTGTGCCTTTTGGATTTACAAATACTGTCCTTATACTAAACCTCTTTTCTTCGCGTTGCCTCATATAATTTTCTATAAAGGCATTTTAAGAAGACGGAGAAGAATTTGGAGAAATAAACGGAAGCATTTATAGAGAATAATCCAGAAACAAGGGAATACTTTAAAAATCTTCTTTCTATAAAGGGAATAGGTGCAATTTCTGCAATAGTACTTCTTTATCTATTCAAGAAGTATCCCAATGCAAATAGAAATGAAATTACAGCCCTTTCAGGATTGGACCCTATAAAAAACAATCAAGGTCCTCATTAAATGGTGGAAGAAAATAACCTATTGAGAGGAGTGCAAGTTACAGAGGAGTAAAGCAGGAGATCCAATACTCAGTAAGATTCTCTACTTAGCTTGTATGGGCAGTATCCAACACAATGAACGCATAAGAATGTTTTATCAACATCTTCTTACTGATAACTGTAAGAAATCTAAAGTTGCATTAGTAGCCTGTACTAAAAAGATTCTTCTCATAGCTCATCGAATCTATGTAAATAAATCAGAATACAAACCTCTTGCTCTGAAATCTTAATACAAAAAACGATAAAAATCCATGTTTTTTTCTCTCGACACAGATCATAGTATCTTAGATGAAGCAATTCGTTTTCTTGACTGCTTTTGATTTAAGATTATAATTAAACTAATTATAATTTAGGAGGCAAAAAGATGAAAAAAATGACAGAAAAAAACTTGAGAGATGCGTTTGCGGGCGAAAGCCAGGCACATATGAAATATCTTGCATTTGCCGATCAGGCAGACAGAGAAGGCTTTAAGGATGTTGCACGTTTGTTTAGGGCAATCGCCTATGCCGAACAGGTTCATGCAACAAATCACTTTAAGGAGCTTGGGGAGCTTAAATCTACAAAAGAGAATTTGCGATCTGCAAGAGAAGGAGAAAATTTTGAAATAGAGGAGATGTATCCTGCATACAAAGCAGTAGCTGAGTTACAAAATGAAAACGGTGCATTACGTTCCATTAATTTTGCTCTTTCAGCAGAGAAAATCCATCGTTTGCTCTATGATCAGACAAAAGAAAAAGTGGAAAACGGTAATGAAGTAAAACTTGATACAATATCGATTTGCCCTGTCTGCGGATATACAGTGATTGGGGAAGCACCGGATAAATGCCCTGTATGTGGAGCACTGAAATCTATGTTTAAGGAGTTTTAGATGAAAAAGTATAGATGCACGATATGTGGATACATATATGATCTAGAAGAAGGAGACGATACTCAGAGTGTTAAACCTGGCACTCCTTTTGAAAAACTTCCAGAAGACTGGACCTGTCCGCTTTGTGGTGCAACGAAAGATCAATTTGAAGAAATAGATTAAATAAAACTTTTTATGGTTTTTAAAAGCAGATGTTTTTATGCATCTGCTTTTTTGCTATTATATATAAGGAGGCGATATTTATGGATAATTTTATATTTAATCTTCCCACAAAAATTGTTTTTGGCAAAGGGAAATTTGAGGACATAGGAAAAGAAGCAAAATTAATCGGTGAAAAAGCCCTTTTAGTTACAGGCAGGCACTTTGCAAAATCATCAGGTTTATTGGATAAGGCAGAGAATTTATTAAGACAAAATGGAGTTGAATTTGTAGAATTTTGTAAGATTGAGCCGAACCCTGAGAGTAAAACAGTTAACGAAGGTGGTAAATTAGCGAGAGAAGAGAAAGTAGATTTTCTTATAGGACTTGGTGGTGGAAGTGTAATTGATGCAGCAAAAGCTATCTCAATTGTTGCAACAACAGGCAGAGACATATGGGATTATTGTGAGAAACCACCAAAGGCAAAGGTCCCCGAGAAAACATTGCCTATTCTTGCAGTAATTACAGTTGCTGCAACTGGCTCTGAAGCAGATGCAGGCGGTGTTATCACAAACACTGAAACAAGGAATAAAAGAGCTGTATTTGGAGAAGCATTGTTTCCAAAAACATCTATTGTCGACCCACTTCTCACTCTGACAATACCCCAAAAACAAACTATAGACGGTGTAATAGACATGATTACTCACATATTAGAGAGCTACCTCTCTTCACATGCAAATGCTCCAGTAAGTGATAGAGTAGCAGAAGCTTTAATAAAGGAGGCAATGAAGCAAGGCGAGATCGTATTTAATGATTTAAAAAATGTTGAAGCAAGAGAATCCCTTTCTTGGATTTCTACTCTTGCTCTATCAGGTTTTCCGTCAGCAGGTAGGAGGGGACCTTTCCCTATGCACAGAATGGAGCATCCAATATCAGGAGTTTACCATGTTTCTCATGGAAGAGGACTTGCTGCTTTAATGCCAGCTTTTCTTTATCATACAGAGGAGATGCATAGAGGTAGGTTAAAGCAGTTCGGCAGAAATGTACTTTCTACAGATTCTCCAACAAAAACAATAGATAGAATAGTTCATTGGATGAAGAAGGTCGATGCTTTTGTTTCTTTAAAGGATTTAGGTGTAAAAAAAGAGAGCATCGAAAAGTTAGCTGATATGGCTATTTCCGATGAAGGAAATACAAACAGTATAGTGATGGCACGAGAAACACTTACCAGGGAGAAGCTAATAGAGATATACAATACTGCGTATAATTACAAGAATTTGTTCAGAAAAGCATAGGTTTTGCAAAAAAGTGGTCCTTATAGGGACTATAATGAACATATGCCTTGCCTTTGCAAAATTTCTTGGGGGCATATTAAGTGGAAGCGTTGGCCTTATAGCAGATGGTATTCATTCAAGTAGTGATATTATTGCATTAATTGTACTCTTTTTAGGAGTAAGGCTTTCTAATAGAAAAACAAAATCTTGAGAAAGCACACAGGATAGTTTCCGAAATAGAAAACGAGATTAAAAAAGAGATACCTCGTGTAGATTCAGTAATTATTCATTATGAGCCTGTCGAGAAAAAAGAACAAATTGTTGCAGTGCC
>CAYONU010000018.1:0-19673 GCA_964405445.1 uncultured Caldisericales bacterium
AAACCGGAGAAACTATGTGAATTTTCATGTACTTCATTCCGGGTGCTTGACTTGTACAGAAAGTTGTGTAGAATATTAGTTGCAGGTGGGCCTGTAGCTCAACGGTAGAGCAGTTGGCTCATAACCAATTGGTTCTTGGTTCGAATCCAGGCAGGCCCACCATCTATTTGGAGGTTTAAATGTATATAAAGGCACTTTGGGAATTTGAGCAAAAGGAAAAAAAGACAAGGAACAAGGAATCCCGCATTAAAGAAATCGGAAAAGAGTTGCAGATTAAGAACGAAATAGAAGAAATAAAAAGGGAAATAGAGGAGATAAAATCTGCAAAAGAAGGATTTATTAAAAGGAAAAAAGAGCTGGAATTGGAAAATGATGAGAATAAAGCTCAACTGACTCATATTTCTTCGTTAATAAAGGGGAGTAGGTTAAAAACAAGTAAAGAGTTAAAAACGGCAAAGAAAACGAAAGAGTCTCTTATTTTGAAACAGGATGAGTTGAAAAAGAATCTGAAATTTGCCGAAGATGAGATAAAAGAGAAAAGTAATCTTATTGAAGAGTTAAACAAGAAGATTAGCGAAATGAAAAAAACAGTTGTGGAAATAAAGAAAAAACGTCAAAAGTTAGAAAGAGAATTAAAATCAGAGGTCGAAGCGTTAAGAAAAGATTTTGACAAACTTAGAAGAACAATTCCGGAAACTATTATTAGAAAGTATGAAGCAATAAAGGAGAGTTATCCTGAAGGGGCAATTACGACAATTGACCATGGATTCTGTAGTAATTGTGGTGTTCAGTTACCGTTGGAGGTATTGGAGGAATTAGAAAAGGGCAAGGGTGATAGAATTATCCAATGTGAAGTATGTGGGAAAATTCTATATTTCCCTGAAGAATTAAAGTAATTTTCTCAAGCAAGGAAGACGATTACAGGGTGCTTCACTGCACCTTGAGGAAAGTCCGGACTCCGGGGAGCAAAGTGCCTGGGAAACCCAGGCGAGGGTAACCTCAGGGAAAGTACCACAGAAAACAAACCGCTGAGTGATCGGTAAGGGTGAAAAGGCAGTGTAAGAGACTACCGGCATTCCTGGTAACAGGGATGTGCATGGCAAACCCCACTTGGAGCAAGGCCAAATAGGACAGCTGGGATGCTCCTCCTAAAGCTGTCGGGTTGGCCGCTTAGATAAATGATCGTCATCTTTTTTAGAGATACAGAATCTGGCTTATTCCTTGCTTGAGTTTCTATAAATGTTATAATTAAATCTATGAAGATATATCATATACCTGTTTTACTGAAGAAAACTTTAGATCTTCTCAACATAAAAGAAGGAGATGTCGTCATTGATTGTACAATAGGAGAAGGAGGACATAGCGTTGAAATGCTTTCCCTCATCGGTAAAAGTGGCTATCTATACGGTATAGATAGGGATAAGGAAGCATTAGAAAAAGCATACAAACGATTAACTTTTATCAGGGGGAACTTTAGATTAATACATAACAACTTTTCTGATATTTTAGATATTGTAAAAGATTATGATATTTCTGGAGCGGATAAAATTCTCGTTGATTTAGGTGTTTCTTCAATGCAGATTGATAAGAGCGAGAGGGGTTTTAGCTTTAGAGAAGATGCTTCTCTGGATATGAGAATGGATAGAGACGAAGACATGACTGCAGCAGATATAGTGAACAATTTCCCCGAAGATAGAATAGCGGATATTATTTATCAGTATGGTGAAGAGCGTTTCGCGCGGCGAATAGCAAACAGCATTGTAAATTACAGAAAGAAAAGGAAGATAGAAACAACGACTGAACTTGCAGAAATCGTTAAAAGGGTGTATCCGCACAAATGGTACAGAATTCATCCTGCAACCAGAACGTTTCAAGCTATAAGAATCGCAGTGAATGGAGAATTAGAATATCTTGAAGAATTTCTAAAAGCTTTTCCAAAAGTTTTGCGTAGGAATGGGAGGATTGCGATAATTTCTTATCACTCTCTGGAAGATAGGCTTGTAAAGAAATATTTTAGAGAGAATAAGAACCTTCGGCTCCTTAACAAAAAGGTAATAAGACCAGATAAAGAAGAGATAATCCAAAACCCACGTGCAAGAAGTGCAAAGTTAAGGGGTGCGGAAAAATTGTGAAAAGATATACACTTCTTGCCTTTATAGTTGTTTTTCTGTTAGCACTGTATGGGATGCTATACATTAAAACGATCAGATTAGAGAAGGCAAAGGAAGATCTTGGCAATGAATTCTCTAACTTACAATCTGAAAATGAGGAACTCAATGTAAAACTCCTTGCTAAAACTTCTCCTGCAGAAGTAGATTATTTGGCTCAAAAAAAGTACAAAATGGAAGCACCCGGATCTTTCTATATAGTAGAAATTCATACCGATGGAAAATAAAGAAGAAAAATTTATTATAAGGTTATCTATTGTGTTTCTCATTATAATTTTGATTTTCACGGTAATATTTGCACGATTATTATACATAGATGTGATTGGAAGAGGAAAATTCCTTGCAGGTATTGCCCCGCAGCTAAACTTTGGCACAATATCTATGAAAGCAGAGAGAGGGAAGATTGTAGATAGAAATGATACGCCTGTTGCTTTGGGCAGAAATGCGTGGGAATTAGATATAAACCCTTCCAAGCTCGACAGTAATGAAAAAAAACTTGTGTTAAGCAAATTGCCTCAAATGATAGGAATTGACAGTGAGAAACTTTATTCTATGCTAAACAATCGCTCTGTATATGTAAGGGTAAGTACTGCACTGACGGATGAGCAAAAAGAACTTGTCGAGTCATTAAACATTAAAAACGGGATAGCACTTACCAGAACGAAGGAAAGGATATATCCTTATGGTTCGCTTATGGCAAACGTTGTTGGATTTGTTGGTACTGATGAGAGAGGTTTAAGTGGAATAGAGTATGAATTTGATAATGACTTGAGAGGAGCAGATGGAAAAGTATATTTTCCTGTGAATGCAAATAGGCCTCTACTTCCGGGATATTCCACATCTACTATTACCGCACGTAAAGGTGATACTGTACAATTAACCATTGATGCTAATATACAGTACGTTATAGAGAAATATCTTAAAGATACTATTGAAAAAACAAAAGCAAAGGATGGAGTTGTTATTGTTATGAATCCAAAAACAGGAGAGGTTTTGGGAATGGCATCGTATCCAACTTTCGATCCGAACAATCTTGCTACGATAAACAGCAATGATATAATGAACAGAGCAATTCAGATGAATTACGAGCCTGGTTCGGTTTTGAAGCCTGTTATTGCAGCAGCGGCGTTATCGGAAGGAACGCTTCATACTAATGACACATTCTACTGCAAAGGCTACCTAAAAGTGAAGGATAGGATTTTACACTGCTGGCGTAAGCATGGAATAGAGCATGGATTGAATGTAATTATGCGTAACTCCTGCGATGTTGCATTTATGAAAATAGGGCTAAAATTGGGGAAAGAAAAATTGGATAGGTATTTTAAAAGATTTGGCTTTGGCAGACCTACCGGTATTGAATTACCAGGCGAAGAAAGTGGTATTTTACCAGATGTTAGAAAGATAGGTGATGTTGAACTTGCAACGATGTCGTATGGACAGGGTATTGCAGTAACACCAATCCAGTTGATCACTGCTTTCTCTGCCATAGCAAATAAAGGGGTAGAAATGAAACCTACGATTGTTAAAAAGATAACTGATTATAAAGGAAAAGTAATTTATAGTTCAACACCAATAGTAAAAAAAACGGTTATTTCACCAAAAGTTGCAGGAGAGGTGATGGATGCATTAAAAGCAGTTGTATCGGATAAAGGCGTACCGCAGGCAGAAATCAAAGGATACTCTATTGCCGGAAAGACAGGGACAGCACAGAAACCTGATAAAAATGGGGGGTATTCAAATGATAAACTGATTTACAGTTTTTGCGGTATTGTTCCTGCAAATGATCCTCAGGTTGTTGTGCTTACGGTAATTGATCAGACAGAAAAGCCAACTTATTCCCTATACGTAGCAGCTCCTCTGTTCAAAAAGATAGCTATGTTTCTTATAAAGTATTTGAGGATTCCGCCAGAATGAATGGGAAAAACATTAAGAGTTTGTTTCCTACTCTAACTGTTTCCGGAGATACGACTTCTACTATAAAAGGTATTAGGATTGACTCAAGAAAGATAACTAAAGGGGACCTTTTTGTTGCAATAAAAGGCATACATTTTGATTCTCATAGGAAAATAAAAGAAGCAATAAAAAGAGGTGCTATGGGTGTAGTAGTAGAAGAAGATGTACCGCAGCTGCCTGATAAGTTGATGATAAAAACGGATAATTCAAGGAAGACATATGCATTTCTTTCAAGTGCATTTTTTGGCTTTCCTTCACGAAAAATGAAACTTGTGGGTATTACGGGAACAAGTGGTAAGACAACAACGGCATATCTATTGTATAGACTTTTCAATAAATTAGGCATTAAATCAGGTTTCATTGGTACGATAGGGAAAGGGATAGGCGATGAATTTGTTATAGGGGAAACATTTCCTCCGACAACTCCTGATGCGTTTTCACTCAATGAATTTTTATACAGAGCAGTAGAAAAGAATGTCAAATACGTATTCCTTGAGGTTTCCTCCTTCGCTCTTCTATTCCACCGCATAGCCGGATTAACTTTCTACGGTAAAATCCTTACTTCTCTGAGTAAAGACCATTTAGACGTGCATAAAACAATTGAAAACTATGTTCAAGCAAAAGCATCCTTCTTTGAAAATTACAATGGAGGGGTATTTCTCAATAGTGATATTCCCTTTTATGAAAGATTTAAAAATACTTTAGCTAAGCCTGTACTATTTGGAGTAAAAAACAAGGCAGATTACAGAGCATATATAAGAAAAATACAGACAGATAAAATAGAATTTATTTTGAGATATAATAATGAGAAAATCCCTTTTACTCTTCATATGAGAGGTACATTCAATGTGTATAATTTTCTTGCTGCTGTTGCATTTGCTATGGGAGAAGGTATCGATATTGGTAGATTGCAGGAGTTTGCCCGGAACATTCCTGCAATTCCAGGGAGAATGAATACAATAAGAAGAAAAGATAAAATAGTCATTGTTGATTTCGCACATAATTCTTTTGAAGTAGAAAAAGTACTCTCATTTCTCAAGAAAATTAAAGCCAGGCGTGTTATTACAGTGATTGGGGCAGTAGGCTGGTCGACAAAGAATAAGAGAGAAGAAATGGGGAAAATTGCATCGTCTCTTAGTGACTATGTCATTGTTACTACTGATGACCCAAGGGGTGATAATCCTGAAGAAATTGCAAGTGATGTAAAAAGAGGTACGGGCGAAAATGCAGAAGTAATTTTGGATAGAAGGGAAGCGATAAGAAAAGCGGTAGAGATGATGGATAATGGAGATATTGTTGCTCTGCTTGGCAGGGGAGAAGAAAACGAGATACACTACAAGGATAAAATAATTTATTTGAATGATCTGAAGTACGCGGAGAAAATCCTCGATGGAAATTAAAACGGAAGAAATTATTCAAAATACGGAGGGAAAATGGAGTAACAAGTGGGTTAACGGATTTACGCATTTCTCCATTGATAGCAGAAATATAAAGAATGGTAGTTTTTTTGTAGCTTTAAAAGGTAAACACACTGACGGGCATAACTTTATATCAGATGCAGTAAAGAATGGCGCTAAAGGTGTTGCAATACAGAAAGAATGTCGGAATATCCCTCAGGATATTTTTGTGTATTATGTAAATTCTACTAAGAATTTTCTCACTTCTCTGGGGGAGCTTGCAAGAAAAAAGGTTCAAGGAAAAGTCATAGGCATTACAGGAAGTGCTGGCAAGACAACAACAAAAGAAATGATAAGACTCGTTTTGAAAAATAAATTTTGTGTTGCTTCAACGCAAGGCAATGCAAATACTGATCTTTCCATTCCTCTGTTCTTGTTAAACGACACTGAAGGAGACGAAGACTTTCTTGTTGCGGAAATGGGCGTCCAGAAAAAGGGAGATATGGGTTTGCTCAATGCAATTCTGCAGCCAGACATTGCAATTCTATTGAACGTCGGGGAATCACATTTGAAATTTTTGGAGAGTAGAGAAGGCGTTGCGAAAGAAAAGTTTAAGTTAGTAGAACTTGTAAGAGAAAAAAGGGGAAACATCATACTAAATGGAGATAATGATTTAATAAGAACGTTTGCAGGAGAGCAAAACATTAATGCACTGTGTTTTGGTATGAAAGAAAACAATGATATAAGGGGAAGTATAATGAAATCCACTGAAAGTGCAATGGAAATAAGAATTTCATATAAAAATAGTTATTTCTCCGAGCGATTCCCATTTTCAGGTATAAATTTTCTGTACGATATTTTAGCTACTGTTTCATTAGGTCTTTCTTTAAGTATCCCTATTGACGAATCGCTCTTTGCCTTGAAAAATTTTAAGCCAATAAAAGGTAGAGGAGCAGTTATGATTCTTAATAGTGGAATAAAAATTATTGATGAAACGTATAATTCAAATCCCCTCTCTCTCAAAATAAGCCTTGCGCATCTCAAGAATTATAAAGGCGGTCTCATCATTATAGTAGGCGATATGCTTGAGTTAGGTGAAAAGGCAAAAGTTCTGCACAGAGAAGCAGGGGCGAATATTGCGGAGCTGAATCCAAACCTGTTAATAAGCATAGGTCAATATGCAGATGAAGTGTTAGATAGCGCAAAAGAAAATGGTGTAAAAAGGGGATTCGCATTTTCGGATATGGAAAAAGCAAAAGCGTTCGTCAAGAGACTGGAAATTCCACAAAATTCTGTTATATTTGTCAAAGGTTCAAGGGGTATGAAAATGGAAGAAATTATGGGAATACTTAAAGAAAGGTTTGGCAAATAAAAATGGGCAAACTCTTGTTATGGCTCCTTGTATCATTTTTTTTGGCAATATTACTTTTTACAGAAGTAATACCACTGTTTAAGAAGGAAAAAATCACTCAGTTTATTAGAGAGGAAGGTCCAAAGAATCATAAAATAAAGAGAGGCACTCCAACAGCCGGGGGCATCATCTTTCTCATTATACCTGCCTTGTTTTTACCTTTTTATCATAGCAAAGTTTTTCTATTTTTGTATTTAGCTTTGTTACTCAACGGGTTAATAGGTTTCATTGATGACTTTAAAAGCAATAGGAGAAAGGAATCATTAGGGCTCAGTGCAAGAGAAAAAATTATTCTACAGCTTCTCGTTGCTATATTTTTGTTTGTCTTTGGAAAAAATCTGATCAGTACAACGACAAAATTGGGGAGCTTAGCAATACAGATGAGTGACACATCTTACTTTATTTTATATCTGTTCGTTATGATAGGTGCTACCAATGCATTTAACCTTACTGATGGAATTGATGGACTGCTTGGAAGTGTATCCATACCGATGTTTTTTATATTTATTCTTATAGGAGGATTAGCAACAAAAACAATTTCTTCAATAGTTATCGGTATACTCTTAGCATATCTCTGGTTTAACAGCCCAAAAGCATCTATATTTATGGGAGATACAGGCTCTTTAGCACTGGGAGGTCTGTTTGGTGCTATGGGGGTCATAAATCATTATGAACTTCTGCTTCCTATCATTGGCATAATTCCCGTAATAGAAACACTTTCAGTAATTATGCAGGTCTTTTATTTTAAAGTTTCTCATGGAAAGAGGATTTTTAAGATGACTCCCATTCATCACCACTTTGAAATGAATGGCTGGAGTGAATCAAAGATAGATTTTAGATTTTTTATTATTACGGTTATTTTTTGCGTGTTTACTCTAATTATTTTATGGAGGTAAAATGAAAAAGGTACTTTTTGTAGGAGCGAAGAGGAGTGGCGTATATGCAGCATTACTTGCGAAAAAAAGAGGGTTTGAACCATTTGTTACAGAAATAAGCGATGGAGATAAATTTAAAGAATTCAAAATTTTACTCTATAAAAATGGAGTAAAAAGTGAGTTTGGCGTACATTCGTTCAACAAGATTAAGGATTTTGACATGGCGGTTATTTCGCCGGGTGTGCCGGAAGACTCGAAGATAATGCAAGAAATTAAAAAAAAATCTGTTCCTTATGTAGGAGAAATGGAGTTTGCATATGGACTTGCAAGAGATGTTAAAGTAATTGCTATCACGGGAACTAACGGTAAAAGCACGACGACAACACTTACCGGGAATATATTTCATTATTCTCGTTACGATACCGTAACCGGAGGAAATCTGGGCACACCTTATTCTGCGCTACTGTTGAATAATCCTCATCCGGATGTTGCTGTTCTTGAAACGAGCTCCTTTCAATTAGAGACAATAGAATCATTTCATCCGAAAGTTTCCGTATTTCTAAACTTTTCAGAGGACCATCTTAATAGATATAGAAGTATGAACGAGTATTTAGAGTATAAGAAAAGAATTTTTGAAAATCAAACGTCTCGAGACTTTGCAGTACTCAATTTTGATGATCCTATTGTAAAGAACCTTAAGAATGTAAAAAGCAAAATATTCTATTTTAGCAGAAAAAATCCCGTGGAAAGAGGTACGTTTTTGAGGGAAGGAAAAATTATTTTCAGAAATAAACAGGATGAAGTGGTAGCAGGTATTGAATCCATTCATCTGATAGGCGCACATAACATTGATAATGTGCTTGCATCTGTAACTGCGGCAAAACTGTTTAATGTAGATAATGAAACAGTTAAAAAAGGCATAGAAACGTTCGACGGATTGCCCCATAGGTTAGAGAAGGTTCGTAAATTGAACGGGATACTGTACGTAAACGACTCGAAGGCCACAACGCCAGACTCTACAATAAAAGCCCTGAAAGCTTTTAAAAATAGGATTGTTCTCATTGCTGGTGGAAGCAGCAAGAATAATGACTTTACTGAAATGGCGCACTTATTTCACTCTAAGTTGAGAAAACTCATTCTCATCGGAGAAACTGCGGATGAAATAGCTGAAGCAGCGATGAAGCAAAATTTTCAGGGCATAGTTTATGCAGAGGATTTAAAGAAAGCGGTAAAAATAGCAAAGGAAACTGCACGTTCAGGAGATGTTGTTCTACTTTCTCCGGCATGCGCAAGTTTTGATATGTTTGAGAATTTTGAAGACAGAGGAGATCAATTTAAAAAGATTGTAAAAAATTTATGAATAAAGAGCAAAAGGTATCTTATCTCCGTACAATCCTTCTTTTTACATACTCCCTTGTTGGGATAGGACTATTGATGAATTTTAGTATAAGTCCTGCCGTGAGCAGCTCCCTATCTCTTGATATCTTTTACAGGCAGCTCTTGTATGTAGGCATCGGTACGGTTTTCCTTATCTTTTTTGCATATTTTAATCATAAGAAACTCAAGAATCTTTCAACTGTTTTATTTCTTCTTCTCGTTATATCTCTCCTGTTTACAAAGGGTAGGGCATCACGCCGCTGGATAGATATAGGCTTGCCTTTTGCATTTCAGCCTTCGCAGTATGCTAATCTTATACTCACAATACTTATAGCAAAAGTAGCTTCTGAGAAATTAAAAGAAGAGTATAATCAGAAAATATTCATTATCCTCCTTTCAATAGTAATTTTTGTTTCGGCTCTTGTAGCAATAGAGCCGGATCTGGGAAATGCAGCTGTCATACTCTTTGCAAGTATTACTTTATTGTTTATTTGTGGAATAAGAGCGAGAGATTTTTTCCTGGTGTTTTCGCCTGCTTTAATTTTGGGCATCATAGCTGTACTGTATAAAGAAAGCTGGAAACAAAGAATTATATATTTTTTCTATCCGTATAGATCACCGTTAGGTGCAGGATACCAGGCACTTCAATCGTTCAGAGCAATTGCAAGAGGCGGAGTAACAGGTGTTGGATTTATGCGAAGCATATTTAAATACGGCAAACTGCCTGAGAAGACTTCAGATTTTATATTTGCCATTATAGGGGAAGAGTTTGGAATAATAGGGAGCATTCTGGTCATTGCTCTCTTTATTGTACTTTTGTACACGGGCTTTAAAATTGTGAAGAATGCCGAAAGCAATTTTTCCAGGTTATTAGCAGCAGGCGTTACATTGAACTTTGCATTTGCTGCCATCATAAACATATCAACGAATATAGGTTTGCTTCCTGTTACAGGTATTGTGCTACCGTTCATAAGCTACGGGGGAAATAGTATGCTATCGAATCTCATAAGTATCGGGATTCTTATAAATATTGTAAGGACAAACGGAGAATAAAAAGTGAAAATAATTATTGCAGGTGGGGGAACAGGTGGGCATATCTATCCTACCCTGGCAATCGCAGAGGCATTTACCAGTAACGGAGACGAAGTGGTATTGATAGGAAGAGAAAATAGTAATGAAGAAAAAATATATGAAGCAAATAAATTCTATGTGAGGACAATTGAATCATCTGCGCTGGAGTTTACACCGGGGAAACTTACGAAATTTATCTATAAGGCAAGTAAGGGTATTAAAGAAGCAATGCATATATTAAAAGAAGAAAAGTCTGACGCTGTCATTGGTACTGGAGGCTACGTTTCAGCTCCTCTTGTCTTTGCGGCAATGATGAAAAACATACCATTCTTTATCTACGAACAAAATATTATACCAGGGCGTGCTAATAGATTGTTTTCGAGGAGAAGTAAAAAAATATTTTTGGGCTTTCCCGATGTATTTCATTATTTTGATGAGCGAAAAACAGTTTTTGCAGGTAATCCCGTAAGGAAAAAAATTATTGAAACAAAAAGGGAAGAAGGATTAGAATTTTTTAACTTTTCGGATAAACCTGTATTACTTGTTTTTGGAGGAAGCGGAGGTGCCAAAAATCTAAACTACACATTTTCGTCAATAATAGATAAACTTCTTCTGGAGGTAGATATTCAAATCATTTTTATTACAG
Source organism: uncultured Caldisericales bacterium (assembly GCA_964405445.1). Taxonomy (GTDB): domain Bacteria; phylum Caldisericota; class Caldisericia; order Caldisericales; family Caldisericaceae; genus CAJXKN01. The sequence goes on from CAYONU010000018.1 coordinate 10,899, forward strand.
GCAATAGGGATTATCCGTATATAAAAAATAGGATTGAGAGTACATCCGGCAGTTTAAGAGTAATCCCTTATCTCGAAAAAATGGAGTATGCCATTGCTGCTTCTCATTTCGCGCTAACTCGTGCCGGTGCAATGACTCTTACAGAGCTTGTAAAAAAAGGTGTACCGGCAATTGCTGTACCATTTCCGTATGCAAGAGATGACCATCAAAAGAAAAATGCTCTGTTCCTTAAAAATAGAGGTTGTATTGATGTATTGGAAGAATCAGAGATCTCGGAAGATACATTATTCAATAAAATTATTTATTATTTTTCTCATCCTGATATAATAAATACGATGAAAGAGAAAGAAAAAAACGTATTTCCCCAAAATAGTGCAGAGATAATATATAAAGTAGTTAAGGAGCAAACCGGTGGGTAAAGTTTTTCTTATAGGAATCGGTGGTGAAGGAATGAGTAAACTCGCTCTTTTATTGAAAGATTTTGGAGATGATGTTTCAGGTTCGGATGTAAAGGAGAGTGTAGAAACGAGAAAATTGAGAAGTTACGGGATAAGAGTATTTATAGGACATGATAAAAATCATATTGCCGAAGATACTAATTATGTAATTTATTCCTCTGCTATCTCCTCTTTAAATGAGGAACTTGCCTGGGCAAGAAAGCTTGGTATCAAAACGGATAGGAGAGGCGAAGCCCTTGCAAAAATCGTGGAAGGATTCAAAAATATTGCAGTTGCAGGCACACACGGAAAGACAACAACAACCGCAATGATTGGGCATATTTTAAAAAGTATTGGGAGAACTGTGAATGCATACATAGGTGCCGAGAATGAAGAGTTTAATAGGTTTAACAAAAATGCAGATTTGTTTGTACTCGAAGCAGATGAAAGCGATAGGACATTTCTTATGCTCGCTCCTGATGTTTTAGTAGTGACAAGTATTGGTATGGACCATCTTAATGCATACGATAATAATTTTGAAAATTTAAAGAATGCGTTTAGGACATTGTATAACAATTCAAAAACAAGGATAATTTGCAAAGATGACAAAAATGCATTTTCTATTGCTGATTCTTTTGACGAGAATACATTTTTTTATAGCATAAGAGATGAAAGGACAGTGATTTTTGGCAAAAATTTTGAGTATCTATCCAAAGGAATAGCATTTGATTTTTATTTTAAGGATACATTTATAAAGCGGGGATTTATTCCTGCCTATGGAGAAAAGAATGTATCGGATGCCTTAGCAGCAATTACTGTTGCGCACACAATAGGTGTGCCTTTTGAACGGTCAATTGATGCTTTAAAAACTTTTATTATACCGCATAGAAGGATAGAAATTAAAGGAGAAATAAACGGTATTACCATTATAGATGACCATGCAGATGATAATGTAGAAACCGAAGTAGCACTTAAAGCAGTAAGAAAGCATTTTCCCAATAGAAGGATCATTGCTGTATTCCAACCTCATCGTTACAGTAGAGTGAATATGCTTAGGGAAAGACTTGGAAAACCATTTTATTTGGCAGATGTTATTATTACTACTGATATTTATCCTGCATTTGAAAAGCCGATTGAAGGCATCAACGGTAAATTGGTAAATAGCTGGGTGAAAAGGCAAAATAAAGAAAAAGAAGTATTCTATGCACCGAAGCTAGCAGATGTACTAAAAATATTGGAGAAGATTTTGAAAAGAGATGATTTAGTAGTATTATTAGGGTCAGGAGATGTATGGAGTATATCTCCGCATTTGTTAAACTTCTTAAAAAGGAGCGGACTATGAAAAGAAGTATTAATAAGCTTCGTGAATTAGTGCAAGGTGAAGTAATTGAAAATGAGGTAATGGCGAATCATACCTCTTTTCATATTGGGGGACCTGCGGAGATATTTTGTAAGCCGAAAAATCTTGAGGATATAGAGAATATTATTAAATGGGCGAGAAAAAATAGACTGCCCATTTTTACAATAGGCAACGGCACAAATCTCCTTGTATCGGACAAAGGTGTAAGTGGTGTGGTTATTCAAATTTCGAGCACAATGAAAGATATTCAATTTGATAAAAACACAGTTTTTGTCCAGGGCGGATTATCCATTCAGGAATTAATTGATAGATCAATGAAGAGAGGGCTTGGCGGAATTGAATTTGCATCGAATATTCCCGGTACGGCAGGCGGCTCTATTACAATGAATGCCGGGAGTAATTCTTATTTTTTAAGCAAATACGTGAAGTACGTTGATGTGATTGGTTTGGACGGGAAAAAAAGAAGAATGTTCCATGATGATTTAAAATTTAATTATAGGTACAGCATTTTACAGGATGAGCCCCTGATATTATTAAATGCACTTTTTGCTTTAGAAAAGAGAGACCAAATGGAGATTAAACGGGAAATAGAAAGATTTAAATCAATGAAAAAGAAACGACAGCCGATAGATTATCCTTGTGCAGGCAGCATATTTAAAAACCCTCCTACTACGTATGCAGGAAAGGTGTTAGAGGAGACGGGCTGCAAGGGAATGAGAATAGGAGACGCAATGGTATCAGATATGCACGCAAATTTTATTATCAATTTAGGAAATGCAACAGCAGCGGATGTGATGAGTCTTATACAAAGGGCACAGCACCAGGTATACAGAAAAAAAGACCTTATTTTAGAACTCGAAATAAAGCTCATTGGTGATTTCAGACGTTGAAAGATGAATGAAAAAGTACTTGTACTATATGGAGGGTTATCTAAGGAAAGAGAAATTTCTATAAGGAGTGGAAGAGCAGTTGCAACGAGCCTTAAGAGGAACGGATTTATTGTAGAGGAATTTGATTTTAGAGGTAAAATTGAACATATTCTTAAGACTTTTTCTCCGGATGTTGTTTTTATTGCTTTGCACGGAAAATACGGAGAAGACGGTACCGTACAAGGAGCACTTGAAATAGCAGGTATACCATACACAGGTTCTGACGTTCTTGCCAGTGCAATTTGTATGAACAAGTTCATTACAAAAAAACTTTTCAACTCATTGGATATTGAAACTCCTCAATCCTTATTGTTTCGTAAAGGAAAACAAGTTCCTTACAAAAATGTTAGGGAATATCTAAAAAGCGACAAGGTTGTTATAAAACCTGTAGACCAAGGTTCCACAATAGGAATAAGCATCGTAGACAATGAAGAGGATTTTAAAAAGGGAGTAAGAAAAGCTTTTGAGTTGAGCGATGATATCATTACTGAACAATTTATTAGTGGAAAGGAAATTACAGTTACAGTTATTGGGAATGGTGATAATATTATTGCTCTTCCAACTATTGAAATTGTGCCAGAAAACGACTTTTATGATTATGAGTCGAAATACGTGCCAGGAATGTCTCACCATATTATTCCTGCGCGTATTTCCGGAATTGCAAACGAAAAGGCAAAGGAAAATGCATTACTTATATACAAAAAATTGGGCCTAAGGGATTTTGCACGGATAGATTTCATTGTGTCGCAGGAAGTGCCGTTTGCTTTGGAGGCAAATACAATACCGGGCTTTACCGAAACAAGCCTCGTGCCAGACGCAGCAAGAGCATACGGGATGACATTTGATAACCTCACTGCTTTTATTGTGAACGAAGCGTTAAAGCGAAACAAGTGAAAAAGACACTTACTTTAATTGCAGCCATTGTTTTTTTATTTGTCGTTACATCGCCTGTCCTTCCTTTACAGTGTATACATATCCATAGTAATGTACCACTTACACCAGAAGATGTGTTTGAGAAAGTAGGTAAATTATATTTCGTATATCAGCCAAAGTTACCTGTAGGAATCCAAAGGAAACCGCTGAATATTAATGTACAGTACGAGGAGAAAGTTTTAGGCATCATTCATTTTACAGACGGAGATTTTTCAATTACTGAAAATGGACATATTATAAATAAAACTAAAAATATGATGAAGAACTTCTATGCTAATTTTGCAAGTAAAGATTGGAGTAAAGATTTTGTTGCACTATTTGTTAATTTAAATAATTTGGGTATAATGAATAAAATAGATAAATTTGCTATTGAAAATGAGCAAGTTGCTTTTTATGACAAAAATAAAATTGTTGTTATAATGGGAAGAGGAGATTGTAAAAAAAAATTAGAGGAGTATATAAAAGTAGAGGAAATGTTTAAAGGGAAGATGAGCAAAATAAAGGAGATAGGCTTGCAGTACGAAAACCAAGCAGTAGTTAAATGGAGGAAGGAGTGACTGAAAAACTTGTTTCTGCACTTGACTTAGGGAGTAGCAGCATAAAGTTTTTTATTGCCGAGGTTACCAATAATCGGCCTTCTATTATTGGTGTAGGTACAGCTTCCAGCAGAAGTATTCACAAAGGCATAGTAACGGATTTAAATAAAACAGCAGAGGCTATCAAAAAAGCTAAGAAACAGGCCGAAACGATGTCGGGGAAGAAGGCTACATCAACTTATGTTTCTGTATCAGGCGGTCATATATATTCATTGAATAACAAAGGAATTATCGTAATATCGAAAGAGGGCAGAGAAATCACGAAAGAAGATATAAGGCGCGTAGAAGAATCTGCCAAGGTTTTGCTCCTTCAGCCTAACCAGAATATTATCCACATATTACCCAGGCAGTTCATTATTGATGGTCAGGATGGAATAAGGAACCCGGTGGGTATGTCAGGGATAAAATTAGAGGAGGAAGTACATATTATAACGGGCTCCACAACGGTACTGCATAATATCAAAAAATGCGTTCATATGGCAGATCTTGAGCTAAATAAGTTTGTACTTCAATCGCTTTCATCATCCTATGCAGTAGTAAATGAAGAGGAAAAAGAGTTAGGAGTTGCTCTGCTTGACATTGGTGCAGGCACTGGTGATCTTGCTATCTTTTCGAACGGAAATATCGCTCATACAGCAGTACTTCCGATTGGTGGAGAGTATATCACAAAGGATATTGCATATGGCTTAAGGATACCTTTGGAGGAAGCAGAATCAATCAAGAAGAAATATGGGTTCGTTACTATAGAAAAAGGTAACAATCCTGCAGGAGATATAGAGATAGAAAAACTTGGGGGCAAAGGAAAGAGAAAAGTATCCCTAGACTTCATCGGTAATATTATTACTTCACGGGCAGATGAAATATTGGAAGGTATAAGGCTAGAGCTTATGAAGTCAGGATACTGGAACAGCATACCTGCAGGAATTATCATTACTGGAGGATGTGCTTTACTCAAAAACTTTATAGAGAGAGCAAGCGAAATTATTGAAATACCAGCCAGGATTGGTTATCCTAATGGGGATTTTGCAATTGCAGACTTCTTGCACAGCCCTATATACTCAACAGGAGTGGGACTTACAAAATTTGCTGCAGAGGATAATAAGGAAGCCTATAAAAGAATGAATTTTTCCAAAGGACTTTCCTGGCTAAAAGATATATTTGGGTAAAAAGGAGGCTGGTTATAGTGATTGATCCCTGGGTAAATGCACAAGCAAAGATTCGCGTAATAGGTATTGGTGGTGGTGGGAGTAATGCCATAAACAGAATGATGGACGAAGGAATAGATGGTGTAGAATTCATCGCGGTCAATACTGATGTTCAGGTGCTTGCACTGAACAAGGCAAAGAAGAAAGTCCAAATAGGTGCGAGAACCACTGGAGGGCTTGGTGCAGGTTCCTATCCGGAAATAGGAAAGGCTTCTGCCGAGGAAAGCAAGGAAGACCTTAAAAAAGTGTTGGGAGGAGCAGATCTTGTTTTTCTTACAGCTGGAATGGGCGGAGGCACTGGTACTGGTGCAAGTCCGATTATAGCATCCATTGCAAAGGATATGAATATTCTTACTGTTGCAGTAGTGACAAAACCATTTAAGTTCGAAGGAAGAAAGAGAATGGAAGTTGCTGAAAATGGAATAAAAGAGCTTACACCAAAAGTAGATACCGTGATAACAATATCAAATGATAAGTTACTTACACTTGTAGATAAGAAAACTACAATTAATGATGCATTTAAGTTAGCAGATAATGTGTTGTATCATGCAGTGAGAAGTATTTCTGATATTATCACAAAGCCTGGCTTAATTAACGTAGATTTTGCAGATGTAAAGGCAACTCTTAAGGATGCAGGTACAGCATGGCTTGGTATGGGAATTGGGCATGGAGAAAATAGAGCTATAGAAGCTGCAAAAGCAGCTATAAGGAGTCCCTTACTTGAGGTTTCTTTGAGTGGGGCAAACAGGATTCTCTATAACATTACAGGTGGTAAGGACCTTGCACTATCCGAAGTGAATGAAGCTACAAAGGTGATTACTGAATATGCAGCTACAGATGCAAAAATTATCTTTGGTACAGCGATGGACGAATCACTTAATGATGAAATTCATATGTCTGTTATTGCTGCTGGGCTTGAGAAAAGCGCAAAGATAAATAAAAGGACAAAAGTACTGAATATCAATACCGAGGGGATTGATTTAGGCAATTTTGAAACACCGGCATTTATACGCAGAAAAAAGAATAAATGAAACAAGTATCGGGGCTAAGATTGCTTGTAAATATTTCTTTGCTTTTTTTGTCTGTCATTTTTATTGCATTAGCTTATAAAAATGTGCTTGTTTACTCTAAAGAGACACGAATAAAGGTGGAGAATGAAAAAGTACAGTCTGTTTCCCTGAAAGTTCAAACAGATGGGGCGGTTTTTTTTATTAGAAAGCCTGTTTTGGCTACAATAGATGGGACAATAGAACAAATTATAAGTGAAGGTGTCTTTGTTAACAAAAATGAATTGATAGGAAGGATCAAGGGCAAAGGAGTTTCTGTAGATTTGTTATCTCCTGAAAAAGGCATCCTGCAATGGAAAGAATATAAAGATTATGGCTTTGCTTCTCCAAAGAATTTTAACGAGAATCTATTGGACAAGAATGAATCCCGTGCAGTTTATTCGGGACAAGATGTGCACAAGGGAGGGGCAGCTGCAACAATTTTAACAAATGATTTTGCATATTTGTATCTTAACGTAAAAGGTATGAACATCTCAAAAAATGCAAAGAGTATATACTTTACCTCAGCTAAAACTGCATTGCCGATAAAAGGAGACATTGTATTTAAAGGGAAAGGATATATTGTTTGCAAAGTGAACGATTATTTAAAATACATATTGGACGAAAACAATTTTTTATTGCTCACTAATAAAATTAATGGTATTATTATAAATAAAAGGGATGTAGTAAAGAAAAATGGCAAAGAGGGTATTTACGTATTAAATGGAAAAAGGGTGAAATTCATAGCTACAAAAGTATATAAAAGTGGGAACCAGCTCTTTGCTGAAATGCCTGCTACCATGAGCTCCGCCGTAGTTGTGAAAACTCCACGTATCGTAACAGAAGGAGAAATCGTAAATGAAGTTAATAGATAGTGTAACCTTTTTGAAAAATTTACGTTTATATAGGTGAGATAATGGAAAAAAGGGAAGAGGTTGCTCTCATCGGAAAGATTAATTCTGGAGATGAGGAAGCATTCAGACAGTTTTATAAGTTGTTCTTCCCAAAAGTGTATAGGTATGCTTACAGAAAATTACAAAATAGAGAACAGGCAGAGGATATTACCTCAGAAACTTTTTTGAAAGTTTTAAAGAGCTTAAGTAATTATAAAAGTAGGATGAGCGGAGGATTGGACATTTGGATGTACAGTATAGAACGAAATTGTATAAGGGACTGGTTTAGGAAAAATGCAGGTGTTGAAGTGTTACCGCTTGAAGAGAAATGGGGCAGGGTGCTGAACCCTCTAATTGAAGATCCATATATGTTAATAGAAAGAGAAGAAATAGAAAAAACTGTAGATGAAGCTTTAAAAGAAATTCCAGAGCAGTACAGAGAGGTTATTGAGCTGAGGTTTTTTAAGAAGAAGCATATTAAAGAGATTGCTACAGCGCTTGCGAAAAATGAAGGTGCTGTAAAGGTAATGCAATTTAGAGCATTGAATGCTTTAAAGGAAAAGATTAAGGAGAAAATGGAGAGTGAAAAGTAATAAAGAAGAAGTTGTTGCAGACTTTATAGAGCAATTGATGAAAGAGGAATCTCCAGAGTATCATAAGCTAAGAGGAGATTCAAATCTTTTGTCCATTGCTGATGTTGTGCTTTTTCTCAAAAAAGGCGATGAAACTCCTGATGAAAATTTTAAGAAGGATCTTGAGGATGAATTCCTGAGTAAGTTCAGAAAGGAGAAGATAGTAAATGATGAATTAGAGAGATTAGGAAAAGATAAGTTTACTAGGTTTGCAGTAGGATTTGCATCAGTACTGCTCATTATGGCAGGCATTGCAGGGTTAAGGGCACCTCGTTTTTCTGCAGTGCCCTCAAGAACACAAAATATATCTAAGAGGGACATAGTAAGAATAAGCGAGAGAAGAATAAATAGAGAAAGGGCAATGCTTTCATATAATAAATTAAACTATGCTATGCTGTATTGGTCTTCAGGTCAGTTCAAGATGTTGCAATAATGATATAATAATGTAAGGGGGTGAGAGCAGGTAAAAAAGTATGAAAATAATAAAAAACAAAAAATCTAAAAGGAGGTAAAAAGTATGAAGAAGTTTTTAGCAGTAGTACTGGCACTTTCAATGGTGTTTGTGTTTTTTGCAGTAAGACCTATTGCAGTAAGTGCAGCAGGTTTCCCTGATGTCCCAGCAAATTACTGGGCAAAAAAACAGATTAATTATCTCGTAAGTAAAGGTGTTGTTAAAGGATTTCCTGACGGTACATTTAAACCGGAGGCAAAGGTAACACGTGAGCAGTTTGCTAAGATGATTGT
>CAYONU010000019.1:0-18390 GCA_964405445.1 uncultured Caldisericales bacterium
GTAAAATATAAAAATGGATAGGTTCAGAAACATATGAGACTTTTGCAAATTGGTAAAATGTGTGGTATAATTTTACTGTAACTTTTAATGAATTATTTCACATATGGAGGCTTAAATGAGTAAAGCAAGGGATAGAAGAAAAAAGAGTAAAAAGAAGCTGAAGAGGAATGAAGAAGTTGCTGCTTTTAAATCTAAGAAGTATATCAGGAATTTCATCATTATTGGTGTAATTGTTGTCGTTGCAATAACAGTTTCTCTTGTTATAGCCAGAGCAAAAAGCATTGAGAAATATGCTCATGCTATCACGAAGGATACAGCGAGGGAAGAAATATTTGGTTATAAGCCAGAAATAAGCCATCCGCGGAATCTTTCCAATCCGCTACGTATAGCGGATGGCTTTGCTGCAGAAGATCTCGAAAAAGACGGAAAGAAAATTGCAGAGGAAGCAATTATAGAGATTGAGAATCCTGACGTTAAAAAGCCTAAAAAAGTTCCGGATAATGTGAGTATGCTGCTTGTTGTAGATAACAATCTAAAAGTAATAGCGCTGAAATCTTTTAAACCGACGTACTTTATGCTGGGAGTAAACTTCAATAAATTTTTCAATGCGTTTAAAGGAAAGAGTGCCGAGCAGTTTATCAAACAGATTGATGGCATTTACACGGATGATAGTAATACTGCATTACTCATAAAGAATAAGGTAAGAGAAGCAATGAGTCTTTTCTATATAGAGAAATATGGGGCAGGCGAGTACGACAAAATCGCGAAAGGAAATTTTGTATTTGCAGAAAGGGGAACAAATGTAAAACCAATAAAGGCAAAGGACATCAATGGTAACGAGATCGATTTAAGTGAGCTAAAAAATTATAAACTTGTGCTTATCGGAGGGAACCCAAACTGCGGAGGGTGCGTATCTGATGTGAATAGGATTGGAAATGAGATTAAAAAATACAATACGACGAATATAAAATTTATCGTGTTCTCTTTCAGTAATAATCCAGAGGATGCTCACAGGTTAACAGATTCATTACCAAAAGGTGTTGTTACAATTGTTGATGGGGATAGAGCCATTGCAAAGAAATTAAAAATAGGCATTTCTCCTTACATTTCATTGGTTGATAAAAATCTTACACTTTATTACAGAGGGCCTTGTGAGCCTACACGGGAGACATTACTAAATATAAAAGAATTTTTAGGAGGGGAATGAGATGAAAAAAATTATTGTAATTTTGCTTGCTGTGTTTATTGTGATGCCCTTTTTCACAGGAAACGCTCGGGGAGATACAGAAGTTTTAGTAAATGTGAAACCTGCGTTGAGAAATTCTCTTGCGGAGTATGATATAAGTTTTATAACTATTAAGGACCTTATAGGCGGAAAGGACGATATTTTTGTACAGTTTCCCGAGGGGACACAGCTTCCTTGCTCCTGTCCGCACAATTGGACGTTGGACCATTTTACAATCAATGGGTATAAGCCTGCCCGTGCCGGGAAAATGAACGATATTCCCAACACAATTTATCTTGTGATGCCCGGCGGAATTACAATTAAAGCAGGAAGTAATGTAAACGTAGTGATAAAAGACAGCGCAAATATATGGAATCCCGGTAAGCCTGGAAAGTACCAGCTTACGATTTGGACTACGAAGGAGGGAAAAGTTAAATCCAATTTTTATGAGATTACTTCCACACATTTAACGGATGTTTCCATTTATGTAACTCCAGAGACGGCAGGCCTTATTGCATCTTATAAAATCTATTTCACAACCGGAGAAAAAGGTGAGCTGTTCAACGGCCAGCGGATTTATATAGAGTTTCCCAAAGGGACGGGTTTTCCAAAAACAGTAAACAAAAATAAAATTTTAGTGAACGAAAAGATAGCTGAGGATGCAGAAGTTAGAAACAGGGTGCTTTCTATTGTGCTCTCGCATTCCATTAACAGCAAAAGGAAGTGTTTGATACAGATAAACGGGGATTTCGGTATTTCAAATCCTAAAGATAGTGGAACAAAATCTTTATACGTCTGGACAGAGAATGAACCTGAAAAAATAAAGGCAGATTTTACAATAAAGGCACAGAGTATAGTTTCAACTCTTGTTTCTACGGAACCAGCTGCACCTGATGGTATGAGCGGCTTCTTTAAAACTGCGCCTACCATTACTTTAAAGGCAGAGACAAACACAAATAGTAAAACAGAAACGTTTTATAAAATTGACGACGAGGGTTATAAAAAATATGCAACACCATTTGCAATGCCTGAAGGGATTCATACGCTTTACTATTACAGTAAGGCAGGAAACTTAGAAGAAACTCCACGTGAAATGGGTTTCAAAGTGGATACTACTGTACCTGGAATCTCCGTTGAATTTCCCGGTAAAACTCCATTCTATACTGGAGATAAAACAATTAACATTTTTGGGAAGGTAAGTGAAAAAGGGCAGCTTGTTGTAAACGGAAAAGTTGTTCTGCTTAGAAAAGACCTCTCTTTTTCAACTGTCCTGAAGCTTACACCGGGCAAGAATATCATTATGTTGCATTTTACAGATGTTGCAGGAAATGCTACATCTAAAGAAATAAAAGTATTCTTTGACACAACAGTACCTCAAATAAGCATTGCATCTCCTTCTGACTGGGAAGAAATTTTAACCGAAGAAATCACAGTAAAAGGTAGTGTTTCCCCTGCAAATTCGGAAGTTTGTATAAATGGAGGAAAGGTGAATGTTTCAGCAGATGGGAGCTTTACATACTCATTTATTCCGGAAAGCAATGGAAACCTAATACCTGTGAAAGTAAAAGCTATGTATCCTTATTCTAAAAAGAGTGTAACAAAAGTAATCATTGTGGTGTACAAACCAAGTTTACCCGGAGTATTGCTTACTGTAAACAGCCACAGTGCACTTGTAAACGGAAAAAAGAAAGAAATGGACGCTGCTCCGTTTATTGATAAACATTCCAATAGGACACTTGTACCTGTACGTTTTGTTGCAGAATTTCTTGGTGGGAAAGTTAGTTGGGATCCTAAAACAAGAACTGTTATAGTACAATTAAATGGCAGAGAAGTGAAACTTAAGATTGGGAGTAATACCGCTTATGTAAATAGTGCAGCAGTGTCATTAGACCAGCCACCTATCATCAAGGAGAATAGGGCATTTATACCATTGCGCTTTGTTATGGAAACATTCGGGTTTAAGGTAGTATGGGATGCCTCTGTAAAAACTATCACAATTACTGCTCCTTAATGCATAAAAAAAGTATTTTATTCTTGCTTGCATTAGTATATATGTTTTTATCCTCGTTCCTATTTACTTCTTATGCGGGAGAGAAAGTTCCTATTATATATTTTTCTACGCCTGGGTGTGAGGAATGTGAAATCACAAGGAACTACCTTGACGCCCTAAAGGAAATGTATCCGGAGATACAAATCAAAGAATTTTCATTGGAAGATGATAAAAACAAAGAACTTCTTGTACACTTTGATGAAGCATACAGTGTACCTGAGAATAAAAGAAATGTTGCGCCATCTGTTTTTATTGGTAAAAAATTCTATACCAGAGAGGAGATTACAAAGAATCTTGAAAAGGCAGTTAAAGATTACAATCCAAAAGAAACTGTATTTTTAGAAAAAGTACTTCAAACAAACAATAACGGAAACGAAAGTCTTGTACTGCTCTTTAAAAAATTTGGTGTGCTCACCGTATTAGGCGCAGGTCTCATTGATGGGTATAATCCCTGCGCATTCACTGTGCTGATATTTTTTATTTCTTTTCTTCTCCTTCGTGGCAAAACAAAAAGCAGCATCCTGTCTGTTGGGCTCTCTTTCATTATAGGGTTTGGGCTTTCATACTTTTTACTTGGAATCGGTCTTTTTAAAGTCGTTTCAAAATGGCGATACTTTAATGATATTGCAAAATGGGTCTATCTTGGCACAGCAGTGCTTACGTTTATATTTGCAATACTTACTATTGGAGATTATGTAAAAGTTAAAAATGGGCATGCAGAAAGTATGGTACTACAACTCTCTCATACAGAGAAAAAAACAATCCATACTTTTCTAAGAAAGCCGAAAGTGCAGGGCACTGCAATATTCTCGTTTCTTGTCGCATTTCCTGTTTCTATTGTTTCATTTTCCTGTACAGGGCAAACGTATCTTCCTACGATTGTTTATATATACAGTCTTCCATCGCTAAAGGCAAAAGCAACTTTTTACCTCATCTTATATAACGTTATGTTTATACTTCCTCTTATTGCTATTGTGTATCTTACATACAGAGGTACAACATCAAAAAAGATAAAAGACTGGTTTATTGAACATCTTGCAACGATAAAACTCTGGACAGGCGTTGTATTTATTGCACTTTTTGCGTATCTGCTAAATAGAGCGCTACTCCTATTCGGAGTAATGAGGTAATCAGTATGAAAAAGAAATCTATTGTTATTTTGATTGTAATATCTTTGCTAATGTTTGTACCTTCCTCTATTGGAAATTGTATAAGCAGATCAAAAATGGTTCATATTAATACACTTCCTTATGGTATTACTGCTTTATATATAAATGATAATTTGGTTCTTGCAGGTACGAAAAATGGATTCTTCCTTTCATCAGATTACGGAAAACATTTTTCAGAAAGAGATTCTGGACTCTCTGATTTTTATATAACAGGAGTTACATATACAGGTGGCAGAGTCTTTCTTGGTACACAAAATGCAGGCTTGTACATTTCAAGGGATCTTGGGAAACACTGGGAATCTCAGATGGATAAATTGGATTGCCCTACTGTTTCGTCTGTTTCAGAAATTAATGGGACAGTTTACGTTACTTCTTTTTGCAGTGGCTTTCACTTTAGTGTGGATTATGGAAAAACCTGGAAGGCAAAGAACAGTGGTTTGCCTACATTTGAAACTACAACATTTTTAAAAATTCCTTCTGGAAGATGTTTTTTAGGCACAAAGCAGTTTGGATTGTTTTATTCCAATACCTTAAGTGAGAGCTGCAAATGGAATAAATTTTTTGCCCATTACACAATTACTTCTCTTGCATACCTTAGAAATACTCTTTTTGTTGGAACAACTGTGGGTTTATTTGAAGGCGATGTAGAGAACAATACCTTTAAAAAAGTTTCTTTTATAGGAGGTGCCCCTTATGTTTCTCAACTTCAAAGGATAGGTAACAATATACTTGTTGCTGTAGAAAGCTTCGGAGTTTTTGCAACTATGGATGGTAAAGAATTTGGCAATATAGATGCAGACAAACTTTCAGCTGTACGCACAATGTTTTATTCAAAGAGCAAAGTTCTTTATCTTGGTAGTGCTGATGGCAATATTTATGCACTTGACCTATCAAAATCTTATGCATATTCAAAAGGCGAGATTGATCTTGGAAAAATTCAGAAGGATAAAGACATTCAAGGGATAATAGAAATTGGAAATTTGGGGGATGAAGTGCTTTCTGGTTTCATAAAGAGCCCTTATTTTATTGAATTTAAAAATGATACGTTCTCTCATAACGGAGAGCTCAAATTTACCGTTCATACAAATTCTTTAGTAAAAGGTGCATATACAGAACCTATTGAAGTAGATTCTAATGGAGGAAATATTAAAATTTACCTTTCTTTTACTGTAGTTAGCTCTTCAGCAACAACAATAAAGCTCAAGATAGGCTCTTACTCAGCCTACATAAATGGAAAAGAGACTTTTCTTGACGCTCCGCCCTTTATAATGGAAAGTGCAGGAAGAACATTAGTTCCGTTACGTTTTATTTCTGAAGCATTCAATGCAAAAGTGGAATGGGATGCAAAGGAGTACAAAGTAACAATACGTAAAGATCCTACAGAGCATCATCCCCCGCTTCTTATAGAATTATGGATTGGGAAGAAATGTGTAGACGTTAATTTAAAAGAGCAAACTATAGATGTAGCTCCGGTTATTATTCCTCCAGGGAGGACAATGGTTCCTATAAGATTCATTGCAGAAACATTCGGTAGCGAAGTCCAATGGAAGCCTAATACAAAAGAGATTATTATTGCTTATATTCCATAAATATACTAACGTCAGAAATAGAATTTCTAAAGCTTAAATTGTTCGAGGTGCGGAATTGCATTTTTCTATATTTAATTTTGTGCTAAAATTAATTAAAAATGGGAGGTTACTATGGACCCGAACAGACTGACAGAGAAAGCACGGGAAGCATTGATAGCTGCGAGAGAGATTGCTACCTCACAGAATAATCAGGCAATAGATGTCGAGCACCTGCTTGTTGCTCTTATTCAGCAAGCGGATGGTGTAATCCCTATGATTTTAGATACGTTAAAGGTAGATAAAAATCTGCTGGCAAGGGATATATACGGCATTATTGAAACGTTCCCCAAAATTCAAGAGATAAGCAGCGAAAATTTTTATGTCACGAAAAGATTAGAAGAGCTTTTTAATAGAGCAGAGAGAGAAGCTAAAAGCCTACAAGATGAATTTGTAAGTACTGAGCATCTTTTTCTTGCTGCACTTAACGATACAGGAGAAGCGGGAAGGATTCTTGCACGATTCGGAATGACAAGGCAGAATGTATTGAATACGATTAAAGAGATAAGAGGAGGCGAAAAAGTGGTGGATAGAACACCTGAGAACAAATATAAAGCATTAGAGAGATATGGAAGGAATTTGACTTCGATTGCAAAAGAAGGAAAGATGGATCCCGTTATTGGAAGGGATGAAGAAATTCGCCGCACGATGCAGATACTCTCCAGGAGAACTAAGAATAATCCTATATTGATAGGAGAAGCAGGTGTAGGAAAAACCGCAATAGTAGAAGGACTTGCCCAGAGAATTGTCGCAGGGGACGTACCTGAATCGTTGAAAGATAAAACAATATTTCAGTTAGATATGGGTGCATTGATTGCCGGTGCAAAGTTTAGAGGAGAATTTGAAGATAGGTTGAAAGCGGTAATAAATGAGATTAAAAAATCTCAAGGGAGAATTATTCTGTTCATTGATGAGATTCATACTGTTGTTGGAGCTGGTGCCACAGAAGGGTCTTTGGATGCTTCAAATATGTTAAAGCCAGCACTTTCAAGAGGGGAGCTCCGTACGATTGGTGCAACGACCCTGGACGAATACAGGAAGTACATAGAAAAAGATGCAGCTCTGCAGAGGAGGTTTCAACCTGTATATGTAAAGGAGCCGTCCATTCAGGAAACCATTGCAATACTAAGGGGATTAAAAGAAAAATATGAAGTACACCACGGAGTGAAGATAAAAGATTTAGCACTTGTTGCTGCTGCTAAGCTTTCCGCACGTTATATTACTGATAGATTTCTACCGGATAAGGCGATTGATCTTGTGGATGAAGCAGCAGCTTTACTCAAGATGCAGATTGATAGTATGCCAGTAGAATTAGATGAGCTGAAAAGGAAAGTCAGAATGGTTGAAATGGAGAAGAAAGCACTCGGAAAAGAAAAAAATGACCCTGAAACACTGGAAAGGTTGAAAAAGGTGGAAGCTGAGCTTGCTAATCTAAAAGAGAAAGATACTGTTCTAACTGCAAAGTGGCGTCAGGAAAAGGAAGCAATTGCTAGAATTAGGAAGATTAAGGAACAGATAGAAGAGGCAGGGACAAGAGCAAAACTTGCAGAGCAAAAGGGTGATTTAGATGAAGCTGCACGCCTGCTGTACGGAGATTTGCCTGCATTGAAAAGTCAATTGGAAATGGCTAATAAGAAGCTGCAAGAAATACAAAAAAACGGAGCACTCCTTAAAGAAGAGGTAGGCGAGGAAGAGATTGCCGAAGTCGTTTCAAAGTGGACGGGGATACCTGTTTCGCGGATGCTCGAATCGGAGAGAGAGAAGTTACTCCATTTGGAAGATACGTTAAGGAAGCGTGTTGTCGGACAGGACCAGGCGATTATTGCTGTCTCAAATGCAATAAGACGTGCAAGGGCAGGACTATCAGATCCCAACAGGCCTTTAGGCTCATTCATCTTTCTTGGCCCAACAGGTGTTGGAAAAACAGAACTTGCAAAAACTCTTGCAGAAGCACTGTTTGATACAGAAAAAGCTTTAATCCGCATTGATATGTCAGAGTATATGGAGAAGTTTTCAGTTTCTCGTCTTATCGGGGCGCCTCCAGGATATGTAGGATATGAACAAGGAGGCCAGCTTACAGAATCTGTGAGAAGGCACCCTTATTCTGTTGTGCTGTTTGACGAAATTGAAAAGGCACATCCGAGCGTATTCAACATTTTGCTTCAAGTGTTGGATGATGGACGTCTCACAGATTCAAAAGGGAGAACGGTAGATTTTAAAAATACGATTATCATAATGACTTCTAATATTGGCAGTAGGTATATCTCGGAAATCAATGCTCTGCCCAATACAAAGGAGTATATGGATCAGTATGAAAGAGTTGTAGAAAAAGCGAGAGAAGATATGAGGCATATTTTCAGGCCGGAGTTTTTGAATAGGATTGATGAAACAATTGTCTTTAACCCATTGGGTATCGCGCAGATCAAGCAAATCGTGGATATCTTATTGAGAAGAACGTTATCAAAACTCAAGGATAGAGATATCAAAATGACTGTAAGTGAAGAGCTGAAAACGTTCCTTGCAAATAGAGGGTTTGATCCGATATATGGTGCAAGACCTTTGAAAAGGACTATACAAAAGTATGTGGAGAATCCACTTGCTTCATTTATCCTTTCGCATAACATAGAAAAAGGTGCGGAAATTAGTGCTTATATGGAGAAAAATGAAGTGAAGTTCAGGTTAATAAAATGACGTTTAAAGAAACTATCATTTGGGAAAGTAAAAAGATTGGTATAGATATATCTTCTACAGCATTGGATATTTTTGGAGTATACAAAAATATGCTTCAGGATTGGAATAAAACACGCTTTAATCTTACTTCTGTCACGAAAGACAATGGAATAGCTATTCGGCATTTTATTGACTCTCTTTACGTTGCAAAAGCAATCTCAATAAAGGGCACGGAGAATGTCATCGATATAGGGACAGGTGCAGGCTTTCCTGGTCTTCCTGCAAAGATTGTTTTTCCATCAATTCATCTTACATTGGTTGATTCGCAGAAGAAAAAAGTATTTTTTACCGGCGTACTTTTGAGAAGGCTGGGCATTGATGATGTTGCATTGCTCAATACAAGAGGAGAAAAATTAGGCAAGGATGAAGAGTTTAGAGGAAGGTTTGATATTGTTCTAATGCGAGGTGTAAATAAAATGCCTATTATTTCCGAAATTGCCCTTCCCTTACTTAAAACAGGTGGCAGTGCAGTGTTCTGGAAAGGAAAAGAAGAGGTTAAAAAGATCAACGAATCTGTGTCGCTAATAAAAAAAATGGGTGGTAAAATAGAGGATATAAAGGAATATAAATTGCTCAATGTCCCGCATAAAAGCTATCTTGTCGTTATTAGAAAGGAGAGAGAAACTCCAAGAAAATATCCGAGAACCTATTCTTCAATGCTCAGAGCACTAAAGAGAAATGCAAAGAATCGATAGAGGGCTTTTTAAATTACCCGTACTGTTTATTCTGTGCTATTTTGTTTTGCATTTCTTCTTTTCCAATGCACTTTCTATGGGTACTGTGAAATTCACAATTTTTTCTATTATTTTGTTTTTAGTAAGCATCTTTTTTTGTTATACCTCAAAGTACACAAAAAATAGATTCAAAGAAGTATATTTCTCCGTTCTTTCTGCAATGCTTTTGTATTTTTCCATTTTTGTAGCTTCATCCGTTACAAATATATTTGTATTCAACATATGGGGTGTATGCGCTCTTATATTATTTACGCTTTTTATCTTCCTTGAAGTAGGAGAATTCAGAAACAAGGTACTCCATTTTACACTGCTACTCCTCTTTGCTGTTAAATTGATCTCTATGGCGAGTAGGTCTCATATGGCGGAACTTGGTGTTATGCTTATAGCTTTGGCTTTCTGTATTTTCTTGTATTTTTACAGAAGAGACCAATTTGAAAAGCAAAGGTTTATAGAGTTATTATTTGGTTTTTCTTTGACAGTGGTTATGAAAGAAATTATTTTAATTATCTAAGGAGAGAAAATGAACAAGAACAAAAAAATAATCATTGCAATAGTTATTTTGATCCTATTTGCCATAGCATTTTTACATTTTGTGCAATTTCAGTCTCCACAGGGTATTGCTTATAGCGCTTCTAAAAAATCATTTGAGTTCGTCAAGAGTGTGCCTTTTAGCAAAAAATCATTTAAGCTTAAAAGTGGGGAGGTAAGTTTTACCGCTTCTCAGAGTAAAAAAGAAGTGCTCAATCTTCTTGTCAGAAGAGATGCCAGAGGGCATTTTTTCATTACACTTGTAGCTCCTCAAACAGATTTTTCAATTTATCTTATTGGGGATAATATTATAGTGAAGCAGCCAAAAGCATTGGTTAACGGCGAAATGTCCGGTTTATGGTACTACAAATTTAAGAAGGGTACACTCGGAAAGCTTAAAGAAGACATTATTAAGTTAAAGTCTGCTTCTGTGAAAAACAAAAATACAACAAAGAAAATAAATACGCAGTTCCTTAAAGACTTTGAGAATTTCTCTAAGAAAAATACGGAGTGGACTAAAGCAAAAGCAAATGGGGCAACACTTGTGACTGCTAAAATACCTCTTTTAAAACTCATTGACTTTGCCTCTGGAGAGCTTGACAAATCGCAAAAAATGGTTT
This sequence comes from uncultured Caldisericales bacterium, assembly GCA_964405445.1. Lineage (GTDB taxonomy): Bacteria > Caldisericota > Caldisericia > Caldisericales > Caldisericaceae > CAJXKN01. The sequence continues at coordinate 10,682 of CAYONU010000019.1, forward strand.
CTTTGCAGGACTCTAATAATGAGCAGACAGCAATTGTAAAGGACATAATAAATACAATACTTGATGATCTGCTGAGTGGAACGGGTATAAATGACACTCAGAAGAAGGCTCTTAAAAAGCAGATCTTCTCTTCTATTGATAAATTGCACAATGAAAATTCCTTAAACGAATCAAGCCTAGCCAATATTAAAAAGAATATCGAAAAGATGAAAGAGCAGTTAGCCCCTTCGGATAATGTAACAATAACGTTAAAGGTAAATGATGGAAAAATTTCAGAGATTGTCATTCTGCCACAGATTAAAAAAGTACAAGATAAAATTCAGAAAATTTCTGTAGAGTTTAAGTATAATAACAACTTATTGAAGCTGGTTACCCTGAATCTTCCATCGACAGAAAATCAGAATGGTAACACAGTGAACAATACAGTTAAAGCAAATATTCTTTACGATAACAATATGTGGAACGGCATGGAAATTTCTAGTTATACAGATAAAGTAAACTCGTTTAAGGCGACTCTTATATGGAACGTAAACAAACAGGTTGCAGATATTAAACCGCCTATTCTTACTGGAGCTTTGGATATAAGGATTCTTCTGGGGAGTCTTCTGCAGATGTCCGGGCAGTGAGAGTAAATGCGTGATCTTAAAAAGATTTGTTGTTTCATTCTGGCTTTTTTTGTTATTCTCTGCAGTATGCCGCAGAGAGGTTTTAGTATAGCGCACTACAGAGTACCATACATTATCCTTACGACAGATAGACTTATGAAAAGTGCTAAGATAATTGCATCAATAAGAAAAGAGTATGATGTGAAAATTATAACGACACAAAAAATCGGATCAAACAAAGCAGAAGATATAAGGAACTATCTCAAAAAGTATGCTTCAAGAAAAGGTTACTTGCTCATTCTCGGCAGCGAGAAAGTTATTCCACGTCCTGCAATGTACCCTTCTTCTACCGTGCATTCGGTTTCGTTTGATCAGCCTGGGGAAATAAAAACTGATCTGTACTATGCACTGCTCAATGAGGATATTGACAAAGATAAAGATGGATTTCCCGGTGAGCTTTATGATGATAGAATAGATATAAATCATAGCTTGTTTGTGGGAAGAATTCCTTTTGACAGTAACGAGAAAATAGAAAAAGTCATTAAAAAGACAATCCAATTTGAAAAAGCACCTCCGCAGAATGCACTGCTTGCAGCGTCATTTATCTCATACCCAAAAGAGGTTTATCAGGGTGCACAAATATTCAACGGAGATGGTGCAAGGGAAGAAGAACTTATAAGTAAACTCATCCCTTGCAACGTGATTAAGTTATACGATAAATCCGGTTCTTTCCCAAGTGTGTATGATGACAATTTTCCGCTGAACAAGAAGAATTTTTATGCTAACCTGCTTCAAGCAGGTTTTGTAGATTGGGTAGCACATGGGAGTAGCTCTGCTGCGTACAGAGAGATATGGAATGATAAAAATCAGGATGGTATACCTGAGAACTCGGAGTATACATTTAAAAGCTTTATATCTAAGGATGATAATTTTACGGCAAACGGAATATTTTTTTCCGGGAGCTGTCTCAACGAAAATGGTACGGATAACTTAGGAAAAGCTGTTCTTGAGAAAGGAGGAGTAGCTTTTATAGGTGCAACAGGAATAAGTTTCTCTCCTTCTTATTTTGCACATTCAAATGATGGAGGAACAGGAAGCATTAACTATTATTTTGTAAAGAACCTTGTCTCAGGTAAGACTGTTGGGTCTTCTCTTTACGCTGCACTCGAAGATTTTTTTGCAAACGATTTTTATTCTGACATAGAGGACCCGGTTGCCGGCAATTTAGTAGATATATATGATTATAATTTGTATGGCGACCCAGCTACCTTATGGAAAATAGATAAACAGGATAATAAAGTATGGAACGACAAAAATATAGAGGAAGTTAAAAATAACATCACTATAAATGTAAGCGATAGAAAAAATGTAACTTTTACGTTAAATATTCCGGAGAAGATGAGTTTCTTCGTACTTTTTCCGAAAGGTATTTATATTCAAAGTTCCACAGAGAAAGATAGTATTATTGATAATGCATTTGGCATTATCCGATTAAATAATACAAAAGGAAGAGTTATATTTAAAGGTATAGTGCGGGGAGATATAAAAGGAAAAATAATCATAAAAGGTGCTGTGTCTTCTGGCAAAGCTCTTGAAGATATTTATCAAGATATTTATATCGAGGGTTACAATACAAAAGATATTAATACGGACGGCAAAATAAATGAAAACGATCTAAAAATCATTGAGAAAAATTTTGGCAAGACTTATATGGATAAAGGTTTTAATTTCTTTGCAGATTTAAATGGTGACTACAGAGTAGATGGAAAAGATTTGTTTATGTTTCTTTTTCCATAGTTTGTGCTTGACTAAATATAGGAAAAGTATATATATTAAAGACAGGAGGCAGATGTGAAGATAATAGGAAATGGTGCAATACTTACACTAGGCAACGAAAATAAATTCATTCCTGACGGTGCAATCCTTATAGAGAACGAAATTGTCAAAGATATTGGGAAAACAGAGGAATTCCGAAAAGAATATCCTAAAGCAGACTTTATTGATGCAAAGCATAGGCTTGTTATACCTGGTTTTCTTAATACACATATGCATTTGTACAGTACGTTTGCAAGAGGGATGAGCCTGAAAGGTGCACCGCCTAAAACATTTAAGGAAATTCTCGAAAGACTCTGGTGGAAATTGGATAAAAATCTTACTACAAAAGAAGAGATTTATTACAGTGCGGCTGTGCCACTCATTGAGGGTATAAAGTCGGGAACAACAGGCATTATAGACCATCATGCGTCGTTTGGTTTAATAGACGGCAGTCTGGATATTTTGGAAAAAGCGGCAAAAGACGTAGGAGTTCGCTCTGTCCTTTGTTACGAAACATCTGATAGATGGGGCAAAGCGTTGAGGGATGCATCTATAAATGAAAACGTGCGATACATTTCAAGGGTGAAGAAAAATGCGAGAGAATATGGTAATACGCTTACTTCAGCTACATTTGGCATGCATGCATCTCTTACGCTTTCCGATGAAACTCTTGAGAAAAGTAAAAGAGAAGCAGACGATCTGGGAGTAGGCTTTCATATACATATTGCAGAGGGTATGGAAGATGTGGAGGATGCGCTGAGAAGAAGTGGGAAAAGGGTTGTGGAGAGGCTGAATGATTTTGGTATTTTTGGTGATAGGACGCTTGCTATACATTGCATTCATATCAATGAAAAAGAAATAAACATTTTAAAGAATACGAACACGATGATAGTGCACAATCCGGAATCTAATATGAATAATGCTGTTGGCGTTGCACCTCTGATGGAATTCTTTAAAAACAACATTCTTACGGGGATTGGCACGGATGGATACACACCGTCAATGTTTGAATCTGCTAAAGTTGCCTGCATTCTCCCAAAGCTTCATTATAGAGATCCGCGTGTCGGTGGAAAAGAAACAGAGAAAATGCTTTTTGAGAATAACAGTAAAATCTTTACTAAATTTTTTGACAGGCCTGTCGGAGTAATCAAGAAGGGTGCATATGCAGATATTATTATTCTTGATTATTTCCCTCCTACCCCTTTTAATAAATCAAATGCTTTTTACCATTTTATTTTTGGTATGAGGGAGAATATGGTAAACACTGTAATAGTTAATGGAAAAATTATAATGAAGGACCATAAGTTTACAGAAATTGATGAAAAAGAAATAATGGCAAGATCCAGAGAAGTTGCAGAGAAATTCTGGGAGAAAATGTAATATGCAGTTTAGTAGCAAAGATTTGGCGGAGATCGTTGATGTTGCAAGAGGTTTCAAAAGAGGAAATCTTCTTCTAAAGAATGGAAAAATCATCAATGTATTCAATGAAACGATTGATCAGGAAAATGTCCTTATACACAAAGGCATTGTTGTAGGCATAGGTAAGTATGATGATGCAGAAAATGTGATAGATGTAAAGGGCTCATACATTGCACCTTCGTTTGTAGATGCGCATTTGCATATAGAGAGTACGATGTCCATCCCTCCCGAGTTTGCACGTGCAGTTGTTCCTCTCGGCACAACGACTGTTGTTGCTGACCCGCATGAGATAGCAAACGTAGCAGGGATACCCGGTATTCAATTTATGATTAATGCATCCAAGGATCTGCCAATGGATATATATTTTATGCTCTCAAGCTGTGTTCCAGCGACACCACTTGAATCATCAGGCGCACATCTCTATGCAGAAGATTTAGCAATATTTAAGGATAATCCAAGAGTGTTAGGACTCGCGGAGATGATGAATTATCCCGGGCTTCTTGCAAAATCTACGGAAGTGCTTGATAAAATTGCAATGTTCAGGGATAGAATTATCGACGGACATGCACCAGGTCTTTTGGGGGAAGATTTAAATGCGTATCTCGCATCCGGTGTGATGACGGATCATGAATGCACAAGACCGGAAGAAGCAGAAGAAAAACTTTCAAAAGGTATGTGGATAATGATGAGGGAAGGCTCACTTACAAGGGATGTGCTGAGACTTTTACCATTATTGAATGATAAAACAAAGCATCGTATTATGTTATGCACGGATGACAAACACCCGGAGGATATTATCTATGAAGGACATATAAACTTTGCTGTTTCTCTTTTGTTGAAGAATCACATTCCTCTTCCTGTTGCCGTACGCCTTGCTACGTTAAATCCTTCGTTGTTCTTTGGGTTCAAGAGAAAAGGCGGCATTGCACCCGGCTATGCTGCAGATATCGTTGTATTCAAAAACATATTGAAAATAGAAAAAGTATTTAAAGACGGAAAACTCGTTGCAGAGAATGGAAAATCGTTATTTAGCTTTAATGGGCCTCTTCACGATGATGCGGTGAAGAATACAATAAACATTAAACCTGTTACATTTGAAAATTTGAAGGTTCCTGTGAAGAATGGAAAAATTAGAACAATAGGAACAAGAGCACACACTATCATTACGGATGAGCTGCTGTACTTGCCGAAAGTGAATAATGGATACGTCGTTTCGGATACTGGCAGAGACATTATAAAAATTGCTGTTGTTGAAAGGCATAAAGCGACTGGAAATGTTGCAATAGGTTTTATTCACGGGTTGGGATTAAAGAGAGGAGCATTCGCTACTTCTATTGCGCATGATTCACACAATATTATTGTGGCAGGTGAAAATGACAAGGATATGCTCCTTGCCATTGCACAGATTGAAGCAATGGGAGGAGGTATCGCTGTTGCAAAAAATGGTAAAATCATAGGATCACTCGCACTTCCGTACGGCGGACTGATGACAAATAGACCTACTGCCGAAACGGCAGGGACATTAATAAAACTTCATAAAATTGCAAAAGAAGAAAATAAAGTTGAAGTTAGCGATCCCTTTATGATGCTTGCTTTTATGAGTTTACCTGTTATTCCTAAGATTAAGATAACGGATAAAGGGCTCGTTGATGTAGATAAGTTTGATTTTGTACCTTTATTTAAAAAGGGATAAATGAAAAAAATAAAGAATGGATTTATCATAAAAAACGGAAACAAACTGGAAAAAACAACAATTTACATTAAGAATGGGAAAATTTCTTCTATTTTTTCAGGAGATAACAGTGATTTTCCTGTAAATGAAGAAATTGATGCAAGAGGAAACGTTATTTTCTCAGGATTTATTGATCCTCACGTTCATTTTGACGACCCGGGGTTTACAGAGAGAGAAGATTTTGAAACCGGAACACGAAGTGCAGCAGCCGGGGGAGTTACAACAATCATTGATATGCCTTGTACGTCTGTCCCACCTGTAATAAATGGGAAAAATTTTGATTACAAACTCAGCATCGTACAACCCAAGGCGTACGTAGATTTTGCGTTCTGGGGCGGCGTGACTCCTGCACAAATAGATTCGGATGAATACAAAAAGACATTAAAAAAGCTTAAAGAAAGAGGCGTCGTCGGAGTAAAGTTTTACACAATTTCAGGAATGAAGCTCTACCCGAGAATGCCTGTTCCGGAAATGCATAAAGCATTTTCTTATTTAAAGGAATTAAACCTTGTTGCTGCTGTACACAGTGAAGACTTTTACCTTGTAGATTTCTATTCAAAGCTTATGCAGGAAGAGGGACGCGTAGATCCGGAAAGTTGGTTCGAAGGAAGGGTATATGAGGCAGAGCCTGCTGCGATATGGACTGTGGTAGGCATTACGGAAAAGGTAAAAAACAAACTCCACATTGTTCATCTCTCTACAAAGGAAGGCTTGCATATAATTCGCTTTGCAAAGTCTCATAAATTGGATATTACAGCTGAAACCTGCCCACATTATTTATTGTTTACGGTTAGGGATCTTATGCGTATTGGACCGGTTTTAAAGACTGCCCCCCCGGTAAGGAGGGAAGAGGATAAAAAAGCGTTGTGGGAAGGCTTAAAGGATGGCTCTATTGATTTCATTTCAACGGATCATGCGGCTGGCAAGTTTCCAAAAGAAAAGTCCTTTGAGGATATATGGAAAGATTATGCAGGAATACCAGGGGTGCAACTCGTTGTACCACTTATGCTTATGTACGGATATCATGCAAATAAGCTCACGCTTGAGGAGTTACAAAAATTGATGAGTGTAAATGCAGCGAAAAGATATGGTTTATATCCGGAGAAAGGAAGTATGGATATTGGAACGGACGCGGATTTTACTGTTGTTAATCTGAATGAGGAATGGATTGTAGATCCTAAAAATTTGGAAAGCAAAGGAAAATACTCTGTTGTTGCAGGAAGGAAGTTAAAAGGAAAAATAGTAAAAACAATTGTGAGAGGAGAGGTTGTATTTGATGAAAATAAAGGTGTTATAGGAAATAAAGGTTTTGGAAAGCTTATAAGGAGGAAAGATGAAAATAATAATTTTAGTGGATAATTATGTGACAAAAAGGAATTTTATTGCGGAACATGGCTTCTCGGCACTCATAGAGGATAAAGAAAAAAGAATTTTGTTTGATACGGGACAGGGGTTTGCGTTGATGCATAATCTTAAAGCAAAGAACATCAATCCCAAAACAATCAAAACGGTTATTTTAAGCCATGGGCATGACGATCACACAGGTGGATTGGAGGCATTTAAGAGAGAGAATAATGAGTTTGAGCTTGTTGCACATCCAGATGTTATTTATCCTAAATTCAAAATTATGGGAGAAGTCAAACAGAATATAGGAGTAAAAATAGATTTAAGCAAGTTTAATAGACGTTTTTTAAAAGTACCTTTTGCAGTTACTCCTCATGTTATTTTTTCAGGAGAGGTGCCGAAGACGAATCAATGGGAGCTTGAGGAAACAACTTATTACAGAGAAAAAGATGGTAAGCTCGAGAAAGATCCTTTTACAGATGATATCTCTCTCTTTATTCCTCTTGAGGATAGAGGCTTGCTTGTTTTAACGGGTTGTGCGCACTCGGGGATTATTAATATTATTCAATATGGAATGAAAGTGACAGGAATGAATAAATTATACGGCGTTATAGGAGGTATGCACTTGAAGAATGCATCGAGGAAACGTGTTGAAAGAACAGCAGAGATACTCTACGAAATGAATCCGTCATTTGTCACCGTATCGCACTGTACAGGAATACCTGCAGGCATTGAGTTTACTAAAAAACTTAAAGATAGAGTAATTTTTACGGATGTTTCAAAGGAGTTTAAAA
>CAYONU010000020.1:0-18362 GCA_964405445.1 uncultured Caldisericales bacterium
GATGATTCAATTCGTGCTCTTGATTTTTATATAAATTGTCTTACAATAAAACAAAAAGGAGAAGAGATGCGGATTTGCACATTCAAGGAAGGAAGTATTGAAAAGGTAGGCGTACTCTACAAACAGAACGTTGTAGATATAGCACTCCTTTCAGATGCATTAAGTACGCTTGGAAAAGGGGAATTTCCGTTTATCTATAGTATTGTTGATCTTATAGAGGAATGGAAAAGTGTAAAAAAGATGATAAAAGCAGGAGAGAAAATATTCGGAGATAAATTCATTTCACTCTTCAGTACAAAAAAAACGCATTTTGGTACACCAATTTCAAGAGAAAGTAAAATTATCTGCCTTGGTAAGAATTATTCAGCACATGCAAAAGAAACAGGAAGCAACATTCCAGAAGCGCCTATCCTTTTCGGCAAATTTGCTGACTGTGCGGTAGGAAACGAAGAATGCATTGCTTATCCAAAGTATGCCAAAAGGATTGATCCTGAAGTAGAGCTTGCAGTAGTTATCGGAAAGGTATGCAAGAATATTTCCGTTAAAAATGCAATGGATTGTGTATTTGGGTACACCATTGCAAATGATGTTACAGAAAGAGCAATGGAATATATGGATATGAAAAAAGGAGAACCATGGTTTCGGTCAAAAAACTTTGATACTGCAATGCCCATAGGCCCACACATTGTAACAAAGGACGAAATCAAAAATCCGCACAGGCTAAATATTGAGCTTAGCGTAAACGGAAAAGTGCGCCAAAAAGGAAATACAAAAGATATGATTTTTAAAATAGATTATCTTATCCATTATATTACTCAGTATCTTACACTCTATCCGGGGGACATTATATCCACAGGTACGGTATCAGGTATTGCACCGATTAAAAAAGGCGACGAAGTAATATGCAAAATCGAAAAAATCGGTGCATTAAGAAACAAAATAAAGTAAGGAGGCAAAAATGGCAGGAATACTTTACGAAAGCCCTGAAAAGGTAGGGAAAGAAGCAATGGATTTACATAGGGCAATATCGTCACTCATAGAAGAATTAGAAGCGGTTGATTATTATAATCAACGTGTGAAAGCAACAGAAGACGAAAAGCTTAAAAAAGTCCTCATTCACAATAGAGACGAAGAAAAAGAACATGCAGCAATGCTCATTGAATACTTAAGGAGAAAAGATATAGAATTTGAAAAAGAGCTCAAAAAGTTTGTATTCACAGAAGAAGATATCACAGAAATAGAAGAATAAAATCAAAAGGCTTGCAGTATTTATACTGCAAGCCTAATTAGTTTACAATACTATAAGCAGAAAACTGCTAACGCTTACGATACTGACGTGCTTTCCTTGCACGGTGTAAACCGTACTTTTTTCTCTCTTTCTTCCTTGAATCCCTTGTTAAGAAACCCTCTTTTTTTAAAGCAGGCTTTAGCTCCTCGTCAAACCGTAACAATGCTCTTGCTATACCGTGTCTTATTGCCTCAGTCTGACCTCTGAATCCACCACCTGTAACATTCACATAGATATCAAACTTCCCTTCCGTATTTGTAGCTTTAAGTGGTGCAAACATAGAAGATATAACTGTTTTTAGAGGAAAATATTCCGCAGCTTCCTTTCCATTGATTTTTACATTTCCTGAGCCAGGAATAAGCCTAACTCTCGCAACGGATGTTTTCCTTCTGCCTGTGGCTGCATACATTTCTTTTCCCACTTATTCCTCCTTATTCAACTCAATTTTTTCTACTTTTATGCTTACCGGATATCTTTCATCTTTGTATACTCTCAAACCTTTCAGCATTTTTCTGCCAAGCTTGTTTTTAGGCAGCATCAACCTTACTGCATGCTGTATTGCAAATTCAGGTTTTCTGCCCAATACATCTTTCAATGAAAACTTTTTTAAATTACCTACATAGCCGGTAGCATGTCGATAATAAAGTTTATCATTAAGCTTTTTCTTTGTTACTTTTATTTTGGTAGCATTAACGACAATAACATTATCACCCATATTTACGTTCGGTGTAAACAAAGGCTTATTTTTGCCACGCAAAATTTTCGCAGTCTCTACAGCAACCCTACCTATAGACTGCCCTTTTGCATCAATTAAATACCACTTTTTTCTCACATCTTTCGAATGCATAAATTTCGTAATCCTTTGCATATCTATTACTCCTCCCAATCACTTATTAGTCGTAAAGAATAATAACATATTTTGAAATTTAGTCAACAAATTATTTTTTGCTCTGCATAAATTGTTCAATTGTTTTTTCAAGCTCCTCGGCTCCCTTTATTTCCAGCACCAGAAATTTATCATTCCCTCCGCCTTTAAACTCAAATCTTTTAGCAAGCTCCTCTTTTAAGCTTGTTAAACTAATTTTTATGCTATTTCCTTTAGAAATAACAACTTCCGTAACATTATCCTTATTGCTGTACAAAACTGATAATAAGGATTTTTTATTTACACATTCCTTTGACAAATTCATCAAATCCTCTTTTGAATAATCTTCAAGTTTTTTTATTAATATTCTGGTTGTACCTATCACTTTACTTTCCTTAAATAATTCCTCTACAATATATTTAAAAAGTGTATTCTTCAACCGAGTGATTTCTTTTTTCCTATTCTTTAATTCTTTTACAAGATTTCTTATTTTTTCTAATAGCTCATCTTCTCCGGTCGTAAGCAGAGATGAAATATCTGATAAAATTTCTGTTTTCCTTCCGTAATCCTTTAAAGCTCGTACTCCGGCAATAAAATATATACGCCGAAAAACTTTTTTTACCCTCTCATATTTCAGAATTTTTATTATGCCTATCTCTCCTGTGTAGTTAACGTGTGTACCCCCACACATTGAAATATCAAAATTAGGTATTTCTACAATTCTTATTTTGCCATTTACATTATGCTCTTTTCTAAGAGGTAACTTTTCAAGCTGCTCTTCAGTCACAAAATATTTTTTGACAGGTATATTCTGCATTACAATTTTATTTGCAAGCTCCTCTGCCGCTTTTATTCTTTCCTCTGAAATATCCGAAGCATTTATATCTATTGTACAGTACTTTTCTCCCATATGAAAGCTTGACGTTTCAATGCCAAATAAATTCATAAATGCACCTGAAAGAATATGCTGAGCTGTATGATGTACAGAGATATCCATTCTCCTTTTGCCAGAAATAATACAATTTACTTTCTTCTCGATAGGAAATTGATCAACAAAATGCAGAATCTCTCCTTCTTTTTCTTTCACGCTTAATACTTTTGAATGTTCGATTGTACCTCTATCTCCTAATTGTCCGCCTTTACCATCCGGGTAGAATGCAGTTTTATCAAGAACTACATATTTTTGCCCTTTGGCTTCACCTTTTTCTATAACTTCCGCTTTAAAAATAATATCTTCCAATTCCTCCCTCCTTTAATAGTGAGGAACTATTTATTTGCAAACATCTTCACAAGAAAATAAGCAACTTTTACAGGGGCCTTCCGTGTCTTCCGGACTTTTCTAAAAAACTTTTTATACGAAGTATATCCATTGGACGCAAATTCCATCGCTTGCTGCATAACATTTTTACTAAGAATAACTTTTTTTATTAGTGAAATAAATGGATAAAACATCTTTGAAAGGAACAATGCATAATGAAATTCTTCATACATTTCATTCATAAGCAATTTATTATATTCATAAAGATCACTTTGCTCTCTTTTCAAAGCATTCTCTATAGATTGTGCTAACAACTTCCCTGAAAGTACAGCAGGGTATATACCTCCTGCCGTGAATGGATCAACAAGATTCCCTGCTTCGCCTACAAGTGCTATTCGCCTATTAGTAAGTACCTCTTCCCCTCCCCATAGAGATATCGGGTAAACCTTTGTTTGCCCTTTTGATCTATCAAATTTATTTACAGTGCCTTTGGAACGTAAAAAATATTTCTGCAATGCACCACTTCCTACCGAATAATGATCTTTCTTTGGAAATATCCACCCATAACCAAGGCGGTTGTAACCTAAAAATATTTTTGCCCTATTTGCTTCATCCCCGTTCTTCAGAGGAGTTTCTTTCTCTTCTGCTAAGATAAACCTTCTCTTTTTTGCAAGGCCACTGAGAATTGAAACTCTGCTTCCCACACCATCTGCTCCAACAAGAAATTTTGTATTGTACGTCGCCTTATTTGTACGAACAAGCACCCCATTCTTTTCTTCTTCAAACACAATGAATTTTTCATTGTAATGTATATTTAACCCTTTTCTCAAAAAGTGATCAAACTCTGCACGTTCCACACCGTACATAAATGGTTTATTAATTGCAACGGTAGATTTTAAAATACCTTTAAAATCTATTGATAATGTATTATATTCCACTCTTTTAAAACTTCTTTTACTATCAGGCAAAACATCCGTTATTCCAACAGGCACTCCGCCAGCACATACCTTATCCCTATAGCTCGTTCCTCTTTCTATAAGCAAGCAATCGATACCTCTCTCTTTTAAATACTGCCCAAGTGTGGCCCCAGCAGGCCCACCGCCTATAATGATTACATCATAATTCCTCATAATGGTAGTATATAATATATCACATATCAATCTTTTTTACCAATTTTATAACTTATCAAAAATGAGCTGAGATATATCCGGATATTTTTTCTATTTCTTTTTTCACAATTTTGCAATTATCCGAATCCACCGGCGTGAGTTTCCGGGATAAATTTTCTACGACACAACGGTCAAAAGGAATTTCCCCAATAATTTCCACAGAATTCTCCGTAGCGAATTGCTTAATCTTTTTTACATTATTTATATTGATACTTGCTTTGTTAATAACGATTTTTGCTTCCACTTTGAATTGTTTGCATATAGCCAAAATTCTATCGAGATCGTGAATACCAGATAGAGTAGGCTCTGTAACAATTAAAGCAAGTGCTGCACCGGATAGGGATGAAATTACAGGGCATCCGATACCGGGAGGGCCATCAACAATAATTCTTTTTATACCTTTTTCTTTTGCAACGAGTTGTGCCTCATGCTTCACTAAAGTAACGAGATTACCTGAATTCTCAGCACCCGGGATGAGGCGACCATGTATCATCGTACCAAAAGCTGTCTCTGATACATACCAATCCCCTACAATCTCTTGATTCATTTGAATTGCACGCACCGGGCATATGTATGTACAGAGAGCACAGCCATCACATTTGTAAAAATTAACACTAAAGTTGCCATTACCATCTCGATGAATTGCATCAAACCTACACTGCTTCTCACATTCGCCACACTTTATACATTTGCTCTTATCGATGCTTGCCACAGATTTTCCTCTAAATTTTATGCTCTTTTTTCTTTGAGGCGCAAGGAGAATAAAAAGATCAGCAGCATCTACATCTGCATCAACAATAACCTTATCAGGAACAATCTTTGATAAACTCGCAGTAAGCGTTGTTTTACCCGTGCCACCTTTTCCGCTCAGAACTACTATTTCTTTTACTCTATTCATTTAATCTCTCCTTAATCTTTCTAAAAATATTCGCAAAGAATTCTTTTCCTTCGGGAATAACATCAATGATAGGTATACCTCTTGAATATGCTTCTGCTATTTTTTCACTGAACGGAATCTCTGCAAGAATATCAATATTTTCTTTATCTGCATACAATCTTATTAAATTGTTACCCTCCTCGTGCTTATTCACTACAATACCAAATGGAAGTTTCATTTCTCTCACTACCTGGACTGCAAGTTCTAAATCATTCAAACCAAACAGCGTCGGTTCAGTCACGAGAAGCACAAAATCAGCATCTTCGACAGATTCGACAACAGGGCAACTCGTGCCGGGAGGAGCATCAATAATCACATCTGTGTCCTTAGGAATATATTTTTTCATACCTCTAATGAGGGGTGTAGCAGAAGCTTCGCCAATATTTAATATACCTTCCATAAACTTATGCGAATTTTTTATTCCTTTCCTTATCTTTCCTTTTTCTTTTGGTACTTCTTCTATTGCACTTTTCACCGGGCATACATAGGCGCATAATCCACAATTATGGCAGAGTTCTGGGAAAAACATCGCTTTTCTAATAGGCTTAAGTATTGCGATTGCTTTGTATACACATGCATCGGCACATTTTCCACAGAATATGCATTTATCCGTATGAATTTCCGGGACAGGCTCAGTATAAGGAAATATCTCTTTGATAAGAGGCTTTATAAACAAAGCACCATCTGGCTCTTCTACATCTGCATCAACATACATCGCATTTTTAATGGAAAGTGCAAGACTTACGGCAACCGTTGTCTTGCCTGTGCCACCTTTTCCGCTTGCGACAGTTATCCACATATTTTACTCCTTTCTATATTAGGCATACCTAACTTTAATTACTAAGGTATTATACTTGATTTTTTTTATTTTTCAAATAAAATTGTGAAAAGTTAAAGGAGGAACAAATGACCAAAGAAGAAATTTTAAAAGAAGTAAAGGAAAAGGACATTAATACAGTATGGCTGCAGTTTGTTGACATCTTGGGTTTCCCTAAAATGGTGGAAATCAGCACAAAAATGTTAGAGAAAGCAATAAATGACGGCGTTGCATTTGACGGTTCATCTGTTGAAGGATTCGTACGTATTGAAGAGTCAGATATGGAACTTCATCCTGACCTTGATACATTTTCTATTCTTCCATGGACCTTGAACGAACCTGTAAAAATTGCCCGCTTGATATGCGACGTATATGGAAGTGACGGAAAGCCATTTATTGGTTCTCCTCGTTATGCATTAAAAAAAGTAATGGAGGAATCCAAGGATTTAGGATTTATTATGAACAATGGCCCTGAAGAAGAATTCTTTCTTTTTAAACGCACTTCGAACGGCGAGCCTTCTACAGAGCTTGTAAGTGACGGAAGTTATTTTGAAATGCTTCCGGAGGATATTGGTGAAAAAACACGTACGGAAATAGCACTCAATCTCGAAAAGATGGGATTCCAAATTGAGGCTGCACATCATGAAGTAGCACCTTCACAACACGAAATAGACTTCAAATATGCAAATGCATTAACAACAGCGGATAGAGTAACTACATTTAAAATCATTGCAAAGACTATTGCGATGAAAAACAATTTATATGCAACATTCCTGCCGAAACCTATATTTGGAATAAATGGCTCCGGTATGCATATACATATTTCCCTTACCGGAAAAGATAGTAAAAATGCTTTTTTTGACTCTAACAAAGAGTTTGGCATTTCTGATATTGCACTTCATTTTATAGGGGGACTGTTAAAACATGCAAAAGCAATTACTGCAGTGACAAACCCTATTGTAAACTCATACAAGAGGCTTGTCCCAGGGTATGAAGCACCTGTATATATGTGCTGGGCTCTAAAAAACCGGAGTGCATTAATAAGAGTGCCGGCAGGCGAGGGTGAAGCAAAGAGGATAGAATACAGAAGCCCCGATCCAACAACCAATCCATACCTTGCATTCGCTGTTATTCTCAAAGCAGGATTGGACGGATTAAAAAATGAAATTCTTCCACCAAAGCCCGCAAACAGCATTAATATCTATAAATTGTCAGATGCGGAAAAGAAAGCTATGAATATTGGTACACTTCCATCTACCTTAAAGGAAGCAATAGAAGAGTTGAAGAAGGACGATATTATTCTCTCCGCATTGGGTAATCATATTGCAAAAAAGTATATCGAAGCAAAAGAAAAAGAATGGAATGAATATAGAATACACGTAACAGACTGGGAAATCAAAAATTCCTTGCCTTGCTATTGATTAAAAATGTTTATAGGGTGTGCTTGAAGCGCACCCTATTGAGGTAACCACAGACTTTGATAAAAACTTCATTTTTGGTATAATTTAGTTGATGAAGTTAGAAGAAAGAAGAAGAGAAATATTAAAAGATCTTGTATCAGAGTATATTAAAACAGGCGAACCTGTAGGCTCTGCAAGGATGGTAGATAAATTTCATTTTGACATTTCTCCTGCTACTGTAAGGAATGAAATGGTAGCACTTGAAAGAATGGGATATATTTACCAACCACATATTTCTGCAGGCAGAGTCCCTACGAGTAAAGGGTACCGTTTTTTTATTGAAAATGTTCTAAAAAAACAGAAAAATCCCATAAAGAAGATAGACCTATCTGAACAGGGAAAGATAAGGGAACTTCAGGATTTACTCGATAGAGTTTCACGTCTCATATCCTATCATACCAAAGAAATTTCACTCGTGCTTTCCCCGGACCTATCCAGGGAACAAATTAAATACATTCATTTTTTTACTATCGACAATCAGAACATATACACCGTACTTGTTACGGATGTACGTGCTCCCGAAGCCATTCCCATCGTAAGGACAAACATATCCACTGACAAATTGGCAGGGCTGGAGCGATTTATTAATGATAAGCTTTTCGGCCTTTCTCTAAGGAAAGCAGTGCACCTCTTAGCAAAAATGAATTTCTTTTCAAATGAAATAAAAGGGAACACAGAGATTATAAAAGCTTTATATAAATTTCTGCAGGATGAAATAAAAAACAATGAAACAAGAGAAATATATATAGAAGGCATTGCAAATCTTCTCTCTGCCCGTATCTCACTTGTGGAAGAAAGAGTAAGATTTCTTTTGAAGATGTTCGAAGAAAAAAAGTTAATAGAAAATATTGTTGAAGATATCCCTATGAAGAATAACGTCGGATATCTCATAGGAGAGGAAAACAAATTACCGCAGCTTAAGGAATGCAGCGTTATTACAGTAGGATATACAATAAAAGAGATGCAGGGCTTGCTTGCTCTAATCGGGCCCACAAGAATGAACTATGTAAAAGGCATCTATGTATTGGAGCGCATTGCAGAAAATCTTGAAGAGATCGCTGACAAAATCATTCTGTAATGCGTGTAGCAATATTTACTCTCGGCTGTAAAACAAATCAATATGAAGCAGAGCTTATCAAAGAATCATTTGAATCGTATGGTGATACAATTGTACCATTCTCTGAAAAAGCAGATCTGTACATTGTAAATTCTTGTGTTGTAACAAAAAAAGCAGAAGCTGAAACAAGAAAAGCAGTACATCATGCAAAAAGGACAAATACTCATTCAAAGATTATGATCACGAGCTGCTTTGCAAGACTTCACCCTTATTTTAAGGAAAATGATGTATATTTATATACAGGGGAACGTGCAAAAACAGCTGATTTTTATTATAAAAAATTGTATCATCCTGTTTCTCTCCCGGAAGAATCAATCAAGAGATTCTCAGGTCATACAAGGGCTACCGTAAAAATAGAGGAAGGGTGCAATAATTTCTGTTCTTACTGTATTATCCCGTTTGTAAGAGGCAATAAAATAATGAGCAAGCCAAAAGAAAAAGTTGTTGAAGAGATTAGAAACCTTGTAAGAGCAGGATACAAAGAGATTGTGCTTACAGGTACGGAAATTGGTAAATACGGTGAAGATATAGATACATCCCTTGCATCACTTCTAAAAGAATTAAAGCAAATTGAAGGGTTGAAAAGAATAAGGATAAGCTCCATATATCCTACAGCTGTAACAGATATACTTATTGAGGAGATGGATGCACCTGTTGTACCACATCTGCATATGTCTTTGCAGTCAGGTGATAATACGGTACTTAGAAAAATGAATAGGCACTACACGATAGAGAAATACATAGAAATAATAAAAAAACTCAGGAAAAAGGATGCTAATTTTTCAATTACTACCGACGTCATTGTAGGTTTTCCGGGAGAAACAGAGGACGCGTTTTTGAATTCTGTATTGGCAGTAAAGAAAATACATTTTTCTAAAGTCCATATATTCAGATTTTCAAAGAGGCCTTTTACCCCTGCTTATTTCATCAAAGAAACTGTTTCGGAATCATTAAAAAAAATACGTGCAGAAAGATTAGCATACGCTGCAGACATTGAAAGATTAGAATTCAAAAAGAGATTTCTAAATAAAACAGTAAAAGTACTTATTGAAGAAAAAGAAGAAAATTATTACATTGGTTTCACTCCATATTACCTCAAAGTAAAATTTACCTGTAATTCTGCAGGGCAAGGGGAGATTGTCAACGTACTTGTAGAATCTGCTGATGTAAATTTCCTTTATGGGGTCTGTTTAAAGTAATATGTAATGATGCCACGTCCCCATGTGCCAACATAGACTTTGTGGGGATCTTCTTCACTCGCTAAAACGGTGAATATATGAACTTTATTTAATCTCTTTTCACTAAACGTTTTACCATTATCCGTAGAAATGAGAAGCCCATTATCCGTGCCAGCATAAATAATTTCTGAATTCAGATTAAGTACGCCCACGGAAACAGAGCGAACAATACCTTCCCTTAAGCCCGTTTCCTTAAAATTTATTCCATCAATAGATTTTAATATGCCAGAATATGTTCCAATGTAGAGCGATTTCTTAGAAGCAATTGACAGAGCCATTGTACTAAAGATTTTTCTCCATTGTTCATCTAATGTAAAAATACCCGAGGGAGTAGCTGCATATAATTTCCCATTGAACTTGCTGAACGCTTGCACACGTGAGATATTAGTAAACATTTCTTCCCATTTATCTTCCTTGCGAGAAAGTAGAAAGACGCTGTTATCAGTCCCTGCAAACAATGTATCACCGAAGTTAATCAAAGCATATACATTCCTTCCGGAAAGCCCTGCTCCTTTCCATTGTATATGATCCAGCAGGAATACCCCGTTGTCTGTTCCTGCAAAAACATTTCCATTTCTCTCTGCAAAATCATAGCTCTTTGTCGCAGATAACCCATTTATAAAGTACTTAAAATATCTCCCATTATCCTGTGAAAGGAAAATACCGTTATCTGTTCCTGCAAAAAACAGATTCTTATTAAATGAAGGTACAAAAACCTTGTTTATCAAAGTTGTGGATATAATAAGATCATTATACAACATCTCTTTCATAGTTTGGCCCTCCTAAAATCATTTCCTCTATACGCTTTTCCCTCCGCTTTTTCCCTGGAAGTTCTTTAAGATAGCGACTTATAGCAGGTAAAATTCTTATCAACCTGTGAGGTCTTGCATAAAAAGAAATATATGCTTCGTTTAGAAGGCGCTGAATTTCATCGGGCTTAAGGTATTTTGTCCGCATTACAGCGTGCGCACCATCGTAGTATCGCCAGTTTTTATGCACGATAATACCCATTCTCTCTGCATCCTCATATAGACGTGTTCCCGGAAAAGGTGTCAAAATTGAAAATTGGATGTTCTTAGGATCAAGCATCTTTGCAAATCTCACTGTATTTTTTATCATCTTCCGTGTCTCATCAAACGCACCTATAATGAAACTACCCCACGTATCAATACTATATTTTTTTAAAAGTTTTACAGCTCTTATCGAATCATTTGCAGTAATACCTTTATTATACTCGTCCAGAACCTTTTTGCTAACACTTTCAATGCCTAGAAACACCATTCTGCAACCAGATTTAGCCATCCACTTTATCATATCCTCATGTCCAAGAAGCTCATCAACGCGGGAGAATGCCCACCAGATAATGTTCAGCCTCCTTTTCACAATCTCTTTAGATATCTCAATAACTCTTTTGGGGTTTAAAGTAAAGTTATCATCAACAAATGCAAATGCATGGTAATCATAATTTTTAACCACATGCTCCATTTCATCAACAATATTTTTAGGGGAGCGCCTCCGCCAGATCAAATTAGAGAATTGAGAAGAAGAACAGAAATAGCAATTAAATGGACATCCCCTACTTGTTAAAATCGATGTAATCGGTCGTCCATAAAAAAGTGTAACTTTGTACTTTTCCATGGGCAATAGATCTCTCGCAGGATACGGAAGACTATCTAAGTCTTTTATTATAGGCGCCTGCAAAGTCTTAATGAATTTCCCATTTTCTTTAAATGTAATTCCTCTGACATCTTTTAGAGGTGTATTGTTTTGCAACGCATCCAATAAATGCAAAGTAATGTATTCACCCTCACCTCTAATAATAAAATCCACAAATCCCGTATTAAGCGTCTCCTTTTCAAAAAATGTCACATGCGGGCCGCCAGTAAAAATCGTATAGCCAAAATTCTTTTTGATTTGTTTAGCAATCTCTATTGATACAGGATATCTACTCGTATCGCCTGATATCCCAACAACATTCCATCTTCTTTCTTTGACAATACCCCAGAGGTTATCATCCACATTAAGGTCTATAATCTTTACATTATGACCATTCTTTCTTAATACTGCTGCGATGTAAGCAAGTCCCAAAGGAGGAAGCTTTATATCAATCGTATCATATACACCCTGCGCAGGAGGGTTAATTAGAAGAACATCCACCAATCATCACCTCTTTCACGGAATTATATAGTGTTATTTAAGTTTGTCAAATGTTGTATAATTTTATGTTTTATGCTACAATTCACTAAAATGCTACAAGGAGGTGTGGCGCTTAACATAAGGCGCAAATAAAGAATGATGAAAAACTTGATTTCAATGAGAGAAATAAGCAAAGATGAAATCCTCAGTATCCTTTCAAGTGCAAATAGAATTGAAAAAAATCTGATCAAGCCGAACCTAACCGGGAAAATAATGGCTGCACTTTTCTTTGAGCCTTCTACAAGAACGAGATTTTCTTTTGAATCGGCAATGAAAAAACTTGGCGGCGAGGTTATACTGTTATCAGGAGTGCAGGGTACATCCGTAGAAAAAGGAGAGTCCCTCAAAGATACCTTGAAAGTCATCGAGAAATACGCTGATGTTATCGTTATGAGACACAAAGCCGAAGGATCAGCACGTTTCGCTTCAGAAAATGTACACATTCCGGTTGTCAATGCAGGAGACGGGGCAAACCAGCACCCCACTCAAGCCCTTCTGGATCTTTATTCAATACAAAAAACTCAAGAAACACTCGAAAATATTAAAATTGCAATGGTTGGAGATTTAAAATATGGAAGAACAGTTCATTCTCTATCTCAGGGCCTTTCATATTTTAACCCGACAATTTATTTTGTTTCCCCTGAATCACTCAGAATGCCGGACAACATTAAGTTTGATTTAAAAGAAAAGGGGATAGTTTTTGAAGAAAAGGAAAAGATAGAAGAGGTTATTGATAAAGTTGATATCCTTTACATGACAAGAATCCAGAGAGAACGTTTTCCAGATCCTATGGAATATGAAAAGGTGAAAAATGCATATATTTTAACAAAAGAAATGCTTTGGGGAGCAAAAGAAAATTTAAAAGTACTGCATCCCCTTCCACGTCTCAACGAAATACCTGAAGATATAGATTCAACGAACTATGCTTATTATTTTGAACAGGTAAGAAATGGCCTTTTCGTAAGACAGGCAATAATTTCAATGCTTTTAGGAGTGATGTAAAATGAGCAAAATAAACGAAGAATCAAAAAAATTAAGAGTAGATGCTATTAAAGAAGGAACGGTCATAGATCATATTCCGGCAAACAAGGCATTGGACGTAATAAAAATCTTAGCGCTAAAAGAAACAGATGTTATTACAATCGGGACAAATTTCCCAAGCAAAAAGCATACCAAAAAAGATATCATCAAAATTGAAAACAAAGAGCTAACTGAGCAAGAGGTTAATAAAATCGCTTTGATTGCTCCGAATGCTTCACTAAACATTATCAAAAACTATAAAGTGGTGAAAAAAATTAAAGTTTCGCTTCCCGAAGTTTTGGAAGGAATTATAAGGTGCCCAAACCCGAATTGCATTACAAACAAAGAATCCGTAACCTCAAGATTTTTTGTCGTTTCAAAAAAGCCCGTGAAAGTAAGGTGCGCTTACTGTGAAAGAATTTTTTCATCCGATGAGATAGAACTTTCATAAAAAATGGATATAAGCTGCAATTTTTTGGGGAAAAAATTAAAAAGTCCTTTAGTACTTCCTGCAGGCGTTTTGGGAATGACAGCTTCATCCCTCCTTAGAGTAGTAAACTCAGGTGCTGGAATGGTAACAACAAAATCCATTAGCCTAAAACCAAGAACAGGACATAAAGGCCCTGTTATTGCAGAATTCAAAGCAGGCATCATAAATTCAATGGGAGTGCCAAATCCGGGCATAGATGAGGGACTTAAAGAGATAGAACTTTTCAAAACACAAACGGAAACTCCCTTAATTGTAAGTATATTCGGACTAAATTTAAATGAATTTGTAGAGCTAACAAGAAAAGTAAACTATTCAAAAACAGATTTTTTAGAGCTCAATATTTCCTGCCCTAACGTTTCTGATGAAAACGTTTCGTTTCACAATTCAATGGAAAGCATTGCAAAAATCGTTTCAGCAGTAAAAAAGATTTCAAAAAAACCTGTAATTGTAAAACTCCCACCTGATAAGCAGGTTAAACAAATTGCAAAGATATTGGAAGGGGAAGGCGCAGACGCATTTGCCCTTATAAATTCTCTGGGGCCCGGTATGATTATTGATGTCAAAACAGGGAAACCTGTATTACATAACAAATTCGGTGGAGTTTCAGGGCCAGCCATAAAACCCATAGCCGTCAAATTCGTTTATGATATAAGGGAGGCAACAAATCTTCCTCTCATAGGTATGGGCGGTGTAACAACCGGGGAAGATGCCGTAGAAATGATAATGGCAGGAGCTCAATGCGTAGGCATTGGTGCAGGTATCTATTACAGAGGAATAGAAATTTTTAGCAAAGTGAATAGAGAAATAAAAAAATTTATGAAACAAAACGGATACAACAATTTAAATGAATTCAGGGGGAAAGCACATAATGCATAAGAGAATAACGCTTCCAATCACAGAAATAAAAGATGAAAATGCTTCAACAAAAACTTTCTTTTTTAAAGGTAAATTAAGTGCAGAGCCAGGGCAATTTATAATGCTTGCAAGACTGGGGGTAGGAGAAAAACCATTTTCCGTTTCAGAGGATAATGGAAGATATTTTGGGATTACCGTAAAAAAGGTAGGAGAGTTTACGGAAAGATTGTTCACTCTTAAAGTGGGAGATTTACTTAGCATAAGGGGACCTTACGGTACACATTTTACTGTTCAAAGTAAAAAAGTATGCATCGTAGGGGGTGGTACAGGAATTGCCCCTCTTATGTTTCTTTTAAAAAAGCTTACAGAAATAAAAGCGGATACTACTGTAATTAATGGTGCAAGGACAAAAGATGAATTGCTTTTTATAAACGATATAAAAAGACTTTCAAAAAAGTGTGTTTCTGTAACGGATGACGGAAGTTTCCAAGAGAAGGGAGTAGCCACGGATATCCTCGAAAAACTTTTAAGAAAAGAACATTTTGATATTATCTATGGTGCAGGTCCTGAACCTATGCTCGTAAAAATCCTCAGACTATCCGAACAATTTGATGTGCCCTGTGAATTATCTTTAGAGCGGCACATAAAGTGCGGGATGGGATTGTGCGGAAGCTGCGTAATGGATCCAATAGGTATTAGAATCTGCAAGGAAGGACCAGTACTAAAAAAAGAGATTTTGTTAAAGCTCACAGAATTTGGTAAGTATAAAAGGAATGCTTCCGGGAATAAAATCCCTTTCAACAGATGAGACTATTACTAAAAAATTGCAGTATACTTGGAAAAGAAATTAAGGATATCCTTATTGAGAACGGTTACATTATAAACATTGGAAAAAGCTTTTTAAAAGCCCAAAAAACAATAGACATCAACGGAAATATAGTACTTCCGGGAGCAATTGATCCTCACGTTCATTTCAGAGACCCTGGCTTTACTTATAAGGAAGATTGGCTTTCCGGTTCGAAAGGAGCAGCATCTGCTGGTATAACTACAGTCCTTGATATGCCAAATACAAACCCACCAACTATTAACAAAACCGGACTTTTAGAAAAAAGAAAAACAGCAAAGAAATCTATAGTGAATTATGGTTTTCACTTCGGGGCAACGGGAAATAATTTTTCTGAGATGGAAAAAACAAAAAACATTGCGGGAATAAAGGTATTTTTGTCATCAAATGCAAGTTTCATCATTGAAGATAAGGATGTTTTAAAAAAAGTATTCGAAACAGCAAAAAAAATAAATAAACCTGTCATCGTACACAGCGAGGATAACCGCTGCATTAAAAAGCATTCAGCACTTTTTATGGACCCAACTATTTACGATCACAATAAAATACGAAGCAGAGAATGCGCTATCAAATCAACAGATTTAATTTTAAAACTGGCAAAAGAAACAGAAGCAACATTGTACATAGCACACATCACTACAAAAGAAGAACTAAAACTTATAGAAAAAGCAAAAGAAGAGGATGTAAATGTCTTCGCTGAAGTTACTCCTAATCACCTCTTTCTTGACGAAAGCTGCCTCAGCCGTCTTGGAAATTTTGCAAAAGTGAATCCTCCGTTGCGCACAGCAGAAGATAGAGAAGCACTATTCAAAGCAGCAATTTCTGGAAAGATCGATACAATTGGCACAGACCATGCACCGCACACAAAGAAAGAGAAAATGAAGCCTTTCATTTTAGCGCCTTCGGGGATGCCTGGTGTTGAAACGATGATGCCACTCCTGATAGATGCATTTTTAAAAAATAAGCTTGATTTCGAAAGATTATCAGAGATTACCGCAAAAAATGCTTCACAAATCTTTAAAATTAAAAAGAGGGGAACAATAAAAGAAGGATTTTTCGCAGATTTAATTGTAGTAAATCCTAAGGAAACATTTCTTATCCAAAGTAAGAATCTTTTTACAAAGGCAAAATTTACACCATTTGATGGAATGATTCTAAAAGGAAGGATTTATTTAACCATAGTTAACGGTATTGTAAAATTCTTTAATGGAAAAATTGTAAACACATCTTCTGGCAAGGAGGTTGAATTCTATGAATAAAAAAGAGTTCGTTCTTTATCTATACAAAATCGGTGCAATAAAATTTGGCCAGTTTAAACTAAAATCAGGAATTATTTCCCCCATCTATATTGATTTGAGAACTACTATTTCTTTCCCTGACTTGATGAATAAAATGGCGAACATCATTATAAATAAAATTAAAGATAAAAAATTTGATCTTATCTCAGGGATTCCTTACACTGCTTTGCCTGTTGCTTCAATCATTTCCTCAAAAATAGAAGCACCACTTATATTTGTAAGAAAAGAGGAAAAAACATACGGAACAAAAAAAATGATTGAAGGAAATTATAAGAAGGGTGATACAGTTCTTATTATTGATGACCTTATAACAACAGGCGAAAGCAAAATAGAAACCGCAGATGCATTTAAAGAAGCAGGAATGAATGTAAAAGATATTGTAGTATTCATTGATAGGAGTTTTAACGGTAAGGAATTTTTAAAAAGGCATAATTTAGAGCTCTCGTCAATCATTTCGATAGATGAAATACTAGAGATACTGAAAGAGAATAATTTAATTGAAGATAGAATAATCGAAGAAGTGAAAGCATTTATGCAAAAGAACACTGAAAATAAAAAACTCTCTTACAGAAAAAGAGCATTAAAAGCAGAAAACCCCACAACTAAAAAACTCTTAAATCTAATGGAAACAAAATCTTCAAACCTTTGTCTCTCTCTAGACAAAGATAATTCAAAAGAATTCTTCGAAATATTGAATAAAACAGCTGATAAAATTGTGGTTTTGAAAACACATATTGATATCATTTCTGACTTTTCTTTGAAATTTACAGAGAAACTAAAGGATTACGCAAAAGAAGAAGGCTTTCTAATACTTGAAGATAGGAAATTTGCTGATATTGGAAATACGGTAAGGAAACAATACAGAAAAGGAATTTATAAAATTGCTTCCTGGTCCGATTTGGTTACGGTTCATACAATTGCAGGTCCTTCAATATTAGATGGACTCTTTAAAGAGTCAAATGAAGAAAAGAGTGCTTTGCTCATTGCAAAGATGTCCTCAAAGGACAATCTTATAACGGATAATTATACAAGAAGAACCATTGAAATCGGAGAAAAACATAAACGTGTTGTAACAGGATTTATTGGTTTTGGGAGAAACGAAAATGAGATAAAAATGTTGAGAAAAAAGATGAGAAATGATTTTCTCCTCTTTATGCCGGGTATAAACCTTGATATACAAAACGACAATCTGGGGCAAAGATACGTAACGCCTGAGGAAGCTGTAAGAGGCGGTGCAGACATTATTATCGTAGGAAGGGGGATATACGCAAGCAAAAATCCGAAAGCTCAAGCGGAAAAGTATAGGAAAGCGGGCTGGAACGGAAGATAACCATAATAATTTATAAAAAATATATGATTCAGAAACATATGAGACTTTTGCAAAAATCTTCTTGTCGTAATTTGCTGGCACTTAAGAAGTAAAAATTACCGAAATGACTGTTTACAAGTTGTACGGATATAAAAGATAAATTACGCATTTGCATTTAGGTATTCCATTTGACTACCAGAT
>CAYONU010000021.1:0-18120 GCA_964405445.1 uncultured Caldisericales bacterium
TCAATAGATTGATAAAGGAGGTTAGATATGAGAACAAAAAGAATTTTGGTGTTACTGCTTGTTGCAGTGATGATGACAACTGTATTTGCAGGCTGTAGTAAAAAGAAACCTGCGACTCAACCTACAGAGGAAAAGATCAAAATTGGCCTTGTAACAGATGTTGGTGGAAGAGGTGATATGTCCTTCAATGATTCTGCCCTTCGTGGTCTGGAGATGTGGGCAGCAAAGGAAAAATATATAGGGAATGGCGAATATCAATCTTTAACAGATGAGGAATATAAAGCAACTATTCCAAAAGATCTTGCTAATGAAGATATTCATCCCTTAAATGTACAGCCCGTTGTGCTTGAATCGAAGGAAAAAAAGGACTATGCTCCTAATATTGCTACGTTAGTTGAGGAGCAGCATTGCAAGCTCATCATCGGTGTAGGATTTATGCTTGCGGATGCTATTGGCAATGCAGCGAAGAAGTATCCAGATACAAAATTTATGTTGATTGATTCGGAACCAACAGTGAATGGTAAATCAGCAACTAATTTACCTAACGAAGTAAGCTATTTATTTAAAGAAAATCAGGGAGGATTTCTTGCAGGTGCTGCAGCAGCTTATGCTACAAAGACTAATAAAATTGGTTACATTGGTGGAATGAAAATACCTCCAGTGCTAAGATATGAAGCAGGATTTGAGGCTGGCGTAAAAACAACAAATCCTGATGCAAAAGTGACCAGTGTGTATACAGGAGCATTTGATAAGCCAGCGCTTGGGGTGAACACAACAGAGGCTGAGATTAATCAGGGTTGTGATGTTTTGTTTCATGCAGCAGGTGCAACAGGGAATGGGATGTTCCAGGTAATCTGCCAAAAGGGCGCACCATACTGGGGTATTGGTGTTGACGTAGATATGGGTCTTAACCCAAAACTTTGCCCTGATAGAACGCTTACCTGTGCAATTAAACATGTGGATTACGCAACATACCTTGCAATAAAGAGTGTAGTTGACGGTACATTCAAACCTGGAACTGTTACAATGACTATGAAAGATGGTGGAGTAGGATATGCACCAGATCATATAAAAGATGTACTTACACCGGACCAGATTAAGAAAATAAATCACTTAAGACAGATGATTATTAATGGTGAGATTCAGGTGCCAGAAGATCCATCTAAGGTAGGTAGTTGGACTCCTCCAAGCAATTTCTGATAGAAAAAACAGGATAGTGATTATATTATTACAGGACGGATACATATACCGTCCTGTAATAATAAATGTGAGGTAAACATATGAAAGCATTGGAAGTAAAAAATATCGTTAAGCAGTTTCCTAATGTTCTTGCGAATGATCATATAAGCTTTTCCATAAACAAGGGTGAAATTTTTGCTGTTGTTGGAGAAAATGGTGCAGGTAAGTCTACACTTATGAAGATTATTTATGGATTATATACTCCTACATCCGGTGAGATTTATGTATTTGAAAAGAAAGCGGATATCAAAACACCGGAAGACGCAATCAGACTAAAGATAGGTATGGTACATCAAGAATTTATGCTAATACCCCGTTTTACGGTAACAGAGAATATTGTTTTAGGTGATGAGCCACACAGAGGAATGGTTTTTGATTATAAAAGAGCAGTGAAGGAAGTAAAAGAATTATCTGAGAGATTTGGACTGAAGGTAAACCCAACAAATAAGATAATGGATCTGCCTGTAGGTGTCCAGCAAAGAGTAGAAATATTAAAAATATTGAGGAGAGGAGCAGAAATTCTGATTTTTGATGAGCCAACTGCAGTACTTACTCCCGAAGAAACAGATGATCTGTTCAAGACCCTACAGAAACTGAAAGAAGAAGGTAAAACAATCGTTTTTATTTCCCATAAGCTTAAAGAGGTAATGACTATTGCAGATAGAATTGCTGTCTTAAGAAGAGGAAGATTACAGGGTGTGGTAAAGAAGAGAGATACAGATGAGGTAAAACTTGCAAGAATGATGGTTGGAAGGGATGTTGTACTTGAGATACCAAAATCCTATGTAAAGTTAGGAGAAACTATACTTTCGGTGGAAGATCTTACCGTTAAAAATCATAGAGGCATTGTTGGATTGAAAGGAGTTTCTTTTGATGTACATAGTGGGGAGATTGTAGGTATTGCAGGTGTAGAAGGAAATGGCCAGGAAGAATTAGTCAATGCTCTAATTGGTTTTATACGGCCCGTAAAAGGAAAAATTGAGCTTATGGGCAAAAAGATAAAAGTCCTTACTCCTTATAACCTGAGAACTAAAGGAATAGCATATATTCCGGAGGATAGAAAAAGGAGAGGCCTTGTTTTACCATTTAAGGTAAAGGAAAATATTATTATGGGTCATCATACACTTTATCCTTTTTCAAAAAAAGGAGTACTAAATGACAAAGAAATTGAAAGATACACTACAAAGGAATTAGATGAATTTGATATTAGACCGCGTAATATAAGCACAAAAGCAGAAAATGTATCTGGAGGTAACCAGCAAAAAATTATTCTTGCCAGAGAGATGTCTATGGAACACAAATTTCTTCTTGCATCCCAACCGACGAGAGGATTGGATGTAGGTGCTATGGAATTTGTATATAAAAAATTAATAGAGGAAAAAGAAAAAGGAATAGGAGTACTTCTTATTTCCCTTGAGCTTTCTGAAATTATGGGTCTCTCGGATAGAATTTTGGTACTGTACAACGGAGAAATTGTAGGAGAGACAACGCCGGCAGAGACGAACGACGAGGAGTTAGGACTTATGATGCTTGGATTAAAGAAAAAAGTAAAGGTAAGACAATGAAAAATATGATAAAGAGAATTATTTTTGGTCCTAAGGAAAGAGAAAAGTATTGGTGGATAAATATTTTAGTTCCAATCATTGCTATTCTTCTTGCACTTGTTGTTGGGGCAGTTCTCATCAAGCTGACACATAGGAGTCCTGTTGTTACATATAAATTGTTGTTTGGCACATCAGGATTGCTCCCAGGCCCTTATTGGAAGGACCACTTCGCTGAAATGCTTCTTTCTGCTTCAATGTTTACTGCAACCGGCTTGTCTTTTGCAATTGCAGCAAAAGCAGGACTATTCTTTATCGGTGCAGAAGGAGATTTTCTTGTAGGTGGTATAACGGCAACTTATTTTGGTTATGCAAAACCATTTGCTAATATGCCAACATTTATTCATCTCATTGTTATTTTTGTTGCAGCAACAGTTGCCGGAGGATTATGGGGTGCTATTGCAGGATATTTGAAAGCAAAAAAAGGTATACACGAAGTCATTACAACTATTATGTTGAACTGGATTGCCGTTTATCTTATTGAAGATTGGCTTGTTATCGGTCCGATGAAAGCGAATGTAGAAACAGGTGTATCGGGAACACCATACATCAGTCCTACTGCAAAACTTCCAATAATTTTACCTGGTACACGCCTCAATATCAGTATTATCATAATGATTATTGTTACATACTTTATATGGTTTCTCCTTTATAGAACAACATTTGGCTATGAGATCCGTTCAATGGGGTATACATTAATATACGGAATGGAAGCCCCAAAAGCGGGGGGGATAGACATTAACAAAAGGACGATTCAAGTAACTTTTCTTGCAGGTGCCGTTGCAGCATTAGGCGGGATATTTATTATATTGGGAATTTTATCCCAGTATCCTCCTGTATTTGGAGGCGGATACGGATTTGATGGTATTGCTGTTGCTTTAATTGGACAAAATGAGCCACTTGGTATATTCCTTGCAAGTATGTTTATTGGTGGACTGAGAACCGGCGCAACTGCTGTACAACTTGCACATATCCCAAAAACATTTCCATCTATCATAGAAGGTATTACTGTAGCTTTTATTGCTCTTCAAGAGCTTGTTCGTTATTGGCTTATGAAGGCTGCGACTGCGAAGGAGAGATCCCGTGCCAAGATACAGGGAGGTACAGATGAGTAATCATACATTACTTCTTTTAAATGCTACTATCGCTCAGACATTTGATTATGCTGCACCAATTCTCTTTGCTGCATTATGCGGTGTAATATCTGAAAACGCAGGTGTTGTAAACATTGGATTAGAAGGAATAATGCGTTTTGCAGCATTTTTTGGTGTATGGGGGGCAGCTGTCGCTAAAAATCCCTGGATGGGGTTATTATGGGGCATTGCACTTGGTATAGTACTTGGCCTTATGCATGGGTATATTACTGTGAAATGGGCAGGAGATCAGATCGTCTCAGGCATTGCGATAAATGTTATGGCAATGGGTATTGGCACGTACCTCCTCCAGGCTGTTTTTAAAACAACAGGTTACTCACCACCTGTACCTTATTTTGGAGCAGAAATAAACAGGATTCATTTTGCATTTTTAAAACACATCCCTGTTTTAGGTGCTTTTTCTGATCTTACCTTTCTTGTATGGCTTTCTCTTGTTACTGTTATTTTAATACATTTCATCTTATACCATACGGTATTGGGACTAAGAATTCGCGCAGTTGGGGAAAATCCACAAGCAGCAGAAACTCTGGGAGTAAATGTGTTCAAGATAAAATGGTTTGCTGTTATTGCAGGAAGCATTTCCGCAGCACTTGGAGGTGTAGCGCTTTCCCTGGGCACACTTTCATCATTTACAAATGCAATGCCTATGGGTAAGGGATTTATTGGTCTTGCTGCAATGATCTTTGGTAAATGGACACCATTCGGTGCGTTATGGGCATCACTCCTTTTTGCTTTCTCTCAAGTTTTACAGTTATTACTTCAGGGTACTGCTTCCGGCATTGCAAAGATGATTCCTCTTGGGTTTTACCTTTCTCTTCCATATTTTCTAACGATTGCTGCATTAATTGGAGTTGTGGGAAGAGCAATTGCTCCTGCAGCAGATGGCGTACCGTACAAAAAAGAAAGTTAACGAATAAAATGGATAGAGCAGAAGAAAATTTAACGAAACAGATTTTCTTCTGCTCTTCAAAAATAAGTGTCTCAATGAGTTTTCTCTATCTTGTGGAGCTTACGTTCGTATTGTATAATCTTTTCAATCTCTTTGGAAGCTCTGTCTAAGTCATCGTTCAGTACAATGTAGTCGTAGAACATTCTTTCCTGCATCTCCTTGTTTGCTTTTTCTAGTCTTTTCTCTCTTTCCTCTTCTGTTTCTGTTCCCCTCTTCAAAAGGCGCTTTGCAAGTACATTTATACTAGGAGGAAGTAGGAAAATAAGTAAGGCTTCAGGAAAAAGATATTTGATTCTCTTTGCGCCCTGTACATCGATTTGTAGAACAATATCTTTGATCTTTCCTTGTAAAACACTTTTCATAGGTGTGCCATAATAATTTCCGTGTACAAATGCAAATTCCGCCAACTTATTTTTCTTCACAAGATCAAAAAATTCTTCTTCGCTTAGAAAATAATAATCTTTCCCATCTTTCTCAGTTTTTCTTGGTTTTCTCGTCGTGCAGGTAATGACACGTGCAAGACCCGCATCTTTTTTAAGGAGTTTTGCTACAACGCTCCCTTTACCTACACCAGACGGTCCAGATATAACAATAATCATTACTTTTCTAACAATTTGATTGCTTCATCCAATTGTGCTTTATCACCTTTCACTACAATATCCGGTTCTATTCCTTTTTTATTTATTGTTTCTTTATCCGCTGTGAGATACTCTGCAATTGTTACTTTTGTCATACATCCTTTTGGTAAGATGAATAACTGTTGTATTACACCTTTGCCAAAAGTTTTTTCTCCAACAATTGTTCCTACCTTATAGTCTTTTATTGCACTCGCAAGGATCTCAGCTGCACTTGCTGTCCCACCATTGACAAGTACAATAAGTGGCAGGTTAAATCTATGCCCATAAACTTTTAGTGGCTCTGGCGCACCTGTACGTCCTTTCACCCATAAAAGGGGCCCTGAAGGAATAAAATAGCTTGCTGTTTCCTTACATTCAGCGAGCAATCCTCCCGGGTTACTACGTAGATCAAGAATTACCCCTTCCACTTTTTGTTTGCGGAGTTTCTTGAGTGCAGATGCAACCTGCCGTGCTGCACCCTTAGAAAACATATTAATTCTTAGATAACCAATTGTACCTTTTTGTAACAACTTCGTTTCTACAAGTGGTATATGAATCTCTTCTCTTTTAACTGTGACTTCAACCTTTTTATCATTTCTCTTAATCTTCAATTTTACTGTTGTATTGATTTTTCCCTTCACTTTCATACTTACCTTATCCAGTGATACTCCCGTAAAAGAGGTACCATCAGCACTTTCTATAATATCGCCTTTTTTTAATCCAGCTTTCTCTGCAGGCGTGTTTGGAAAAACAGTTATAATCTCGGGAAGTTTTAATTTTTCATTTTCTGCAATCACGACACCTATACCTACATACTCTCCTTGCACTTCTTCTTGAAATTCCTTTGTCTCTTCTGGAGTGAAAAATACACTGTAAGGATCATCCAGAGAGTTTACCATTCCTTTAATTAAATCGTATTCTTTTGTTGGTTTATAATAGTCGTCTTCGATAATATCTGCCGTTCTGTTAAGTAATGTATGGTCTTTTATCAGCACTTTCGGAAAGACAGTTGGTGTATGCATACCACTTATCAAAATGGATGGTGGGTACTTTGCACCAAGAAAATATGCACCAAACAATAAAATAATAATAACGATAATTGAAATACCTTTTTTGACTTTGTTGTTCATTCTTGTGCCTCTATTACATATTTTTTATTTGCTTCTATAAATTCTGCGAATTCATCTTTCTTCTTGCCAAATCCTTCTCTTCCCATTATACCATACGTGTATTGTTTTCCTAATTCCACAGCAGGCTGGTTAATAGGATCGATATTAAGCATCTCCCCCAGTGCAACAACTTCGTATTCAAAGAAATATATGAGTTCGCCGAGAGTAGTCTCGTTTATCTCCGGGATCTCAATAGAGATAAAAGGTTTTTTTGACTTATTTAAAGCTGCTTGTGTTGCAAAGAATTCGCTCCTTATGAGCTGTGATGTATTTTTATGCTTTAGATAATTAATGTGCTCATCATCTGTGAGATTACCATCTATATTGAAATCATCCTTATATTGCTCCGGTGCAATAAAAATAATGAGTTTATCAAACGGCCCTTCTATAAATAACTGAAGGATGGAATGTTGATCTGTCGTACCTTTCACTGCAAGAGGCGTTATACCTGTAAAAATTTCTTTTTTGTCCCTTGTAAAGCGTTTCCCGCAGCTTTCTGCAAGAAGCTGCCTGTACCATATCCCAAGATAGCTCAATCCATCTGAATATGTAAATAATGCATTGATGTTCACTTTCTTTTCTTTGAATAATTTATACTGAATGAAAGGTAAAAGAATGGATGCATTCTCTAAGACATCTTTCTTTTTAATTTCTTCCAATTGATTGGTTGCACCGCCAAGCAGTGCATCAATATCAATTCCTTCTACCGCTGCCGAAAGAAGACCTACATTAGATAATACGGAATATCTGCCACCGACAAGTGGAGGAATTGTAAAAGTTTTTATAGAAAATTCTTCTGCTAATTTCTTAAGAAATCCCTTTTCCGGATCTGTCGTAAAAATCAAATGTTTGTTGAATAGCAGATGATGTTTGTTTAACACATCAGTAATGCACAATAAGTTCTGCATTGTCTCTGCAGTACTTCCAGATTTTGTAATGACGTTGAATACCGTTTTATTCAAATCCAAACTGTCAAGCAGTGTTTTTACGGATACAGGATCAACATTATCCATAAAATACATATGCGGTGTTTTATATATAGAAGATTCATTGTAATAAATACCATTTATGGCAAAATGCAGTAATTCATTACCTAAAGAGGAACCGCCCATTCCTACAACGACAAAATTTTCAAAATTATCCTGTACTATTCTTGCAGTTTCTTTTATTTTATTAGTTTCATGCCACATCAAAGAAGGCAATTTTAAAGCATAATAATCAGTATCAATTTTCTTTTTAATATTTTCCTTTATCTCTTCTAAAAACATTTTTGAATTTTTTATTTCCTTTACTGATAAGCCATTTTTTCCTATCAATTCGCTAAGTACATTACTATAATTAAATTTCATCTGCTTCCTCCTTTTTATTTGCATACATCCAACCCGCAATAACTGCAGTTCCCGGAATTGAAACAACAAGCCCGATACTTCCTGCAAACATTCTTATCATTTCTGTTGCTACAATCTCAGAATTCAAAATATTCATAAGCGGAGCATTCACTGCAGTAAATAGAATAAGGAGCATCATACTGCCACCAACATAGGCAAGTATCAATGCATTTGACATTGCTCCCATAATATCCCTTCCTACATTCAAGCCAGAGCGAATCAATATTTTTGCAGAACTATCCGGATTTGCATTTTTTACCTCTTCAATGGCAGACGGTATAGATATTGTAGTATCAATCAATGCACCTACTGCACCTATAATGAAACTTGCAAGTACAATTCCCTGAAGATTCGCTCCTTTCGGCAACATGTTACGTAAAATAAGCGCTTCTTCTGTACCATAGCCTGTAATATGTGCACTGACCCCCGTAATATGTACAATAATGCCCGATGTCACAAGACCAATTGCTGTGCCAAGAATAGCTGATAAGCTTTTTTTAGAAAAGCCTGCAATAAGCAAAAATGATAAAAGAGAAATAGTAAAAGCAATGATAACAGCAGTAGTAACAGGGCTTTTTCCTTTCATTGCACTTGGTATTACAACAGTTAGTATGAGAATCAATGTAATAATGAGGCTCAAGAGCGATTTAAGCCCCTTTAAACCGCCAAACAGCAGAAGAAGTGCAACAAATATAACGATAAGTACATAGATTGTTGTATCTCTTTCGTACGTAAAAACATTAAATTTGCTTCCCCTGCTGCTGTCTTTATTGATATAAAGAATGATGTCATCACCTTTATTCGGATTTATGCTCCAGAGAGGGTTAAGGTTTTCATAATTTTTTATATCTACCATTTGCCCCTTGTACTGTCCGCTTTTTATGAGTACTTTTATCGTTCTATACTTCATACCGTTTGTCACATCTACCGTTAAATTACTTTTATCAAGTACAGTGGCCTTAGCATACTGTGAAGATCTTAATGGATGAAGTTTTAAGAAATAACCTATAGAAATTAAAGCAATAACAAGAGTAATAATTGTGTATACAAGATACGTTTTTGTGCTTCTACTCATTTTTTACCTCATTCACTGTTTTGCTCCCCTTCTTAAGCAATGCATTAAGTTTTGATTTATCATCTGATTCTGCATAAATTCTTATTTTTGGTTCTGTACCAGAAAATCTGAATAGCATCCAGCTGCCATCACTCAAAATCATTTTTGTCCCGTCAATTTCATTTATTTTTTTGATAGATAGCTCTCTTTTGAGCTTCTTTACTTTGCTCTTCAATGATTTTTCTATCACATCCCTATTGCCTATATATTTGAAATCCATTCTGCCTGAATAAATTTTACCGAACTTTTCAGTCAATTCCTTAAACAAAGCAGCAAGAGATTTTTTTCTGCGCGAGATAATCTCTGTTACAAGCAAGTCAACGAGAATGCCATCTTTATCTGCAAGCCAATTTTTCATTGACGCACCACCACTTTCCTCTCCGCCAAAAATTGCTTCACCTTTTACAATTGCATCACCGATGTATTTAAAGCCTACAGGCGTTTCAATACTCTCATAACCAAAATATTTAGCTATTCTATCAAGCATATGTGTGGTCGCAACAGTTCTCACAACACTTCCTTTAATTTCTCTTTTAGTAAGTAAATAGTAATAAATAATGGGCAAAACTACGTTAGGTGGTACAAATGTACCTCCTCTATCTACAATACCAAAACGGTCCGCATCACCATCTGTTGCAAGTCCTAAATCTGCTTTAGTTGAGATTATTTTCTTTATCAGTGAATTGAGATTTTTCCCGGTTGGTTCCGGATGCAATCCACCAAACAAAGTGTCTCTTTTACCGTGAATCATTGTAAAATCAGTTGAGTTTTCTAATAGTTTAGGAAGATATTTTCTTCCTGTTGCAAAGAAGGGATCATAGATAACACGCAGTCTTTGTTTCTTAATAGGTGTAAAATCAATGAGCTTCTTTACTGCCTCAATATATCCTGTTTCTTTGAACGGAATAATCGTTTTTTCTTCTACTGCTTTTTCAAAAGGTATCTTTTTAATAGCTTTTTTGTTTTTAAGAAATGCATTTATTCTATTCTCTATGTCTTTTGTTTCTTCTGGTAGTGCAGGTCCACCTGTTTTTGCAGAGAACTTTATACCATTGTAATAAGGATCGTTATGAGATGCAGTGATATTTATAGCGCCTCGGGCTTTCTTAGCTACAGTGAAATATGCAATAACAGGTGTAGGAATATCTGTAACAGAGAAATAACTCTTTATACCATAACCTGCAAGCACAGAAGCAGCTACCCTTGCAAATTCATCAGACAAAAACCTTGTATCATATCCTATAATAACAGTTTTTTCTTTACTTGACAGGAGGTGCTGTGCAATGGCATAACTCGTAATTGCTACATTTTCAAACGTGAAATCTTTTGCAATAATACCTCTCCAGCCTGACGTACCAAAATGAATTTTCATTTTTTATCCCTTATTAGTTGCTTAAACAAATTAATATATCGACTTGCAGAGCGTTCCCAGGAAAAATCACACTGCATTCCGATCCCCTGAATTTTTTTGTACAACATTTTATCACTATATATATTTTTTGCTTTTTCTAAAGCCTCAATCAACGCTTCTTTAGAACATTCAACAAACGAGATACCATTTCCGCAGTGCGTCACTTCATTATAGTTATCCACTGTATCCTTTAAGCCGCCTGTTTCTCTTACCACAGGTACGGCACCATATTTCAGAGCGATGAGTTGCCCCAGGCCACACGGTTCATATTTCGAAGGCATAACAAAGAAATCACTTGCTGCATAAATCCTATGTGCAATTGTTTCGTCGAATTTAATTAATGCTTTAAGTTTTGTTGGGTATTTTCCCTGCAAATTAATCAGTGCATCTTCCAGATCTTTGCTTCCTGTGCCTAAAACTACAATTCTTACATCCTCATTTAGAAATTCTTTTAAAGCCTCGACAAAGACGTCAATGCCTTTCTGTGCAGCAAGCCTGCTCACCATTCCAAATAGAGGTTTATTTTGCACGTTAAAATGAAGATCATTGCCTAACCGAGTTTTGTTTTCTTCTTTATCGTTAATTGTTTCAAGTGAATATCTTTTATATATAAATCCATCCGTTTCCGGGCTCCATACAGAATAATCAATGCCGTTCAGAATTCCTATTAATCTATTTTTCCTTGCATTTAGTATACCATCCATACCTGCTCCGTATTCTTTGGTACGAATTTCCCTTGCATATGTTGGACTCACCGTACTGATATAATCTGAATAAACAATGCCGGATTTGAGAAAGCTTACATTGCCATAGAACTCAAGCCCTTCTGAATTAAAGTACTTTCTGTCTATATGAAATAGATCAAGAATACCCTGAGGAAAATTTCCTTGATACCCTAGGTTATGAATGGTGAACAATGTTTTTATGGTGAGATCCTCATCTTTTATGAACAGAGGTATAAGGCCTGTTTGCCAATCATTCAAATGCAAAACATCAATATCTATTTTTAGAACTTCTCTGATTGCTTTGAGCACTGCAATGTCAAAGTATCCAAATCGCTCGGCATTATCAGGGTAGTCTCCCTCAGATGTACCATACAAATTGTCTCTTCCAAAATAGTAATCCTGATCTATTAGCACAAGAGTTTTTCCTTCTTCCATTTTCTTTGAAAAAATACTCCCTTTTATATATTGTGATCCGATATGAATCGAAATCTCTCCTTCTTTTTTTAAATCATAAGGCACATTTTTGATCGTTTTATATAGAGGAAGAAACAGGTAAGTTTCATTTCCCTCTCTACTATAAACATTAAATAATGTCCCGGCAACGTCTGCCAGCCCTCCTGTTTTTATAAAAGGTACTGCTTCACTTGCTATGATTCCTATCTTCATTGTCCATCTCCTTCCCAGCCTCTCTTAAGAATTCTGCTGCCCTTTCCGGTGGCATTGGATTAATGTAAAGACCTGTTCCCCATTCAAAACCTGCTGTATGTGTAAGACGAGGAACAATTTCTATGTGCCAGTGGTAGTACGGTAGCTGCAAATTGTCCAGGGGAGCTGAATGTATGTAAAAGTTATATGCAACATTTGGCACTGATTTATTCAACATCCTTAAAGAACGTTGCAGGGCATCTGCTAAAGAATACATCTCACTTCGCTTTATATTAGCATAATCTGAGCTGTGCTGCTTTGGTACAATCCACATTTCAAAAGGTACGATCGAGGCAAAGGGTGCAAATACAACGAAGTACTCATTTTCTATGATGAGCCTTTTTCTGTCTTCTAATTCCTGTGTAATCATATCGCAGTATACACATCTTTCTTTATATTCGTAATAGCGCCTACTTCCTTCTAACTCTTCTTTTGCTAATTTTGGAATGATGGGCATTGCGATGAGTTGCGAATGCGGGTGAGATAAAGATGCGCCTGCTTCCTTTCCTTTGTTTTTGAATACAATGATATATCGGAATCGTCTATCCTTTCTTAGGTCCAGGCATCTATCTCTAAATGCCCATAGGATATCCTGTACATGTTTTAAAGGCAAGGTTTCGATAGAATCAGACTGGTTTGGTGATTCTACGATGACTTCATGGGCACCAATACCATTCATTATATCATACATTCCTATCCCTTTTCTATCTAAATTGCCCTCAATCCTTAGAGCAGGGAATTTATTAGGAATAACCCTTACCCACCAACCTGGCTTATTGGGCTGCGTCCCAGGTTTTCTATATGCAAGAATCTCTGGCGGTGTTTTGCTTTCATTCCCTTCACTAAATGGAGAACTTTTTATATTCTCTTCTTTTTCTTCTTCTTTTTTGAAATCGCTCGGCCTCATTGCTCTTTCCACTGCAATAATGACCCATCTTCCCGTTACGGGATCTTTCCTTAATTCCGGCATTAAAACCTCCTCATTCTAATTGCATATTTATTTTTATTATTTTATCTTTTATTATACACTTTTTGCTAAAAATAAAAGAGAGCCCCTGAAATGTTTTTTCAAAGCCATCTTCAGATTGAGAAACAGTGTATACAGGAAAAGTCCACAGTTCCACATCGTAGGAGAAAGCAAAGTTTAACCTAATATTCTGTATAAACTCTTGTATATCAAATTCTTTTCCTTCTAATTTCATAAATTCTTTGTAATCTCTATTATTTATCTTGAGTCCGTCTTTAAAGAATAAAAAGTTGAATTCCACACCAAAAAACACTGGCAATTCTTTATTTGTTTTTACTTCGTACTGTGCATGAATTTCTCTCTTCTCCTTTGGCACGGTGATGTCCTTTTTAACCGTGAGCTCTTCCCAGTTTTCTCCGCACCATATGTGCCCGTTTCTTTCTAATGAAAGTATTAAGTTCCTGTCCGTTTTTTTAGTTTTTCCATCATAATTACTCAGCACAAAATCTCCTTGTTCACCATACTGCATTTTATATACCATTTCAGCTGCTGTATCTGCCCTAAAGAAATGATCGATAAAAGAATTTCTTTTATACCAATCATAAATAAGGAATTTGTTTAAGTCATTTTCTTTCATTTTCACAATATCGTGAATTGTTTTTATACCTTCCTTCGGTCTTTTGTTTTCCTTAAATGTAAGGATTTTCTTATGAGATGCTTCTTCTCTCCTTGTTAGTGTATTCTGCAAATTTAATTCCTTTATCTTATCATCCAATTCGTAGAGTTGGCCGCCATCTCTTGTAAAATAAAGGTTTAGCATTGGTGTTTCCATAAGAAACTCACTTTTCCCATCTTTATTAATATCCATTTCTTCAATTCTAAAAGGTAAAGGATCTATTTCCTTTTCTGCCTTTATCAAATTTTTATAGATGCTTATTCTAAGATGAGGCAGGTACAATCCACCAAATACGCCGTGCCAGTATGCATCGTTTGCTTCTCCCTTTAACAGCGTGTCAGGTAACTTATCTTTCGCTCTATTGCTTATAAAAATCGCTTTTTTGTTCATATCATTGCTCTCTGGATATTTTACAAGAAAATGTCTAAAGTTTCCTTGAGACCACTGCATCATTTCCTCATATGAGCATTCCCTTAAGTATATTCTTCCTTTTGGTGCGTAATGTTTAATGTAGTTAGAGGGAAGAGAAATATTTACCCAGCTTCTATTATCTCTAAGAGCTTTTAAAAATGTTTTTAACCAACCTTCTTGATAAACATATTTGTACGTACCCGGCCATACTCCAAACTTCTCTCCATCGTCACCAAACAATTCCACGCGTTCTTTATCTTTCCCTTCTGATTCTTTTAAATATTTCATCGTACTGTCCGGCGGCTTAAACGGTATAAGATAGCGCAGTTTTTTGCTGATGGAAAAAACGTTCAGTGCTTCACCTTCGTCCTCTGTAACAAAATATCCAGATAAATCTGCGTCTGTTTTGCCTTCCTGCTTAAAGTGTGTATCATCTACTGCTGTGTATTTTATCCCGTTCTTTACGAGAACTTTAGCAAGATGCTGTTCCCACACTCTTTCCGCAAGCCAGAATCCTTCCGGTTGTACGGAGAAAAGTCTTTCTATGTATGCATTCATCCTCTTGATCTGCTCGTTTTTGTCTCTTTCCGGAAGTAGTGCAAGAATTGGCTCATACATACCTCCCGTGAGAATCTCACACCTCCTTTTTTTTATAAGAAAGTGTAGCTTCTCAATAAATTCAGGATGATTTTTCTCGA
The DNA here is from genome assembly GCA_964405445.1 of uncultured Caldisericales bacterium. Classification (GTDB taxonomy): domain Bacteria; phylum Caldisericota; class Caldisericia; order Caldisericales; family Caldisericaceae; genus CAJXKN01. The sequence goes on from CAYONU010000021.1 coordinate 14,825, forward strand.
TGTACTGCAGAAGATAACCTGAGAAATGGATACCAAATTTAAAATTCTCTTCTTCAAATACGTTTTCTATGAAAGGCAAATAAGCTTTTTTGTATGCGTCTTCTATAATATAGTCAAAGTTTCCTACTGGCTGATGATTGTGTATGATAAATATAAGATTCATTTTTCCTCCTTTATTGGTTGAAATAAATACGATGGAGCCTTTATCAGAGCTTTCTTATATGCATAGAGCAAATGCGTCCTGAACAAGATATCAAAAGTAAAATCCACTTCTTTTTTGTGAAAATTACTGTACCACCAGAACCAATCACTGCCTTCCGCAATATATATTTCATCTAAAGCTTCTTTTATCTTACCTACTGCTGCTCTTGCATCGTACAGGTACGTCCATGCTCGGTTTGTTTCTTCATCCCCTATCCATGTATCAAAGCAGCCATTTATCCAGGAGCCAGGTTGTATGGATTCCAATTTATTTTCTGGCGTTGCCTCAGAGCACAGTGCACTATTTTTTTCGTCCAGTGCACTGAATAATTCTTTAAGAAACGGCACACCATACTTTGGGTAAGAATCCCAGGGATTTTCACCATCCGTTATGATCACTTCTCCGTTTTTTGATGCTTCAAGTTTCTGTAAGAGATCCTTTACCGCATCTTTTTCGTTCATACTGTTGTATGTAAAACCTATTTTATCAGAGAGCTCTCTATCTCTAAAGAACACTTTTACTCCCCTTACATCCGATAAAAACACGCCATCTTTTTCTATGCCTGCTCTGGTTTTATACAGGATACTCTGGTCCGTTCCAATCCATTTAATTCCTTTGATCTTAACGATATCTATTGTTTCATCCGAAACACTCCCTTCGGATGGCCACATACCCTGTGGTGCTGTTCCAAATGTTTCTTTAAAAACAGCAATAGCATCATCAATCTGTTTTACCGCATCTTCAGCATAGGCAAACCTTATTCCCGGCAGAATAACATTTGGTTTGCTTATCTTTGCAATGGAAGAATCCAGGAGAAGCGGCAAGATAGGATGGTACATAGGAGATACTGTAAGCGCTATTTGATTCCTTTGGAAAAGCATCTTATACAGAGGAATGATGGATTGCATTATTTTATTCTCTACTGTTTTTTCTGTTTCTTTATCTGTCTCCGTATAATTTTGTTTCTTATTTAGCAACTCGTCCGCTTCGTTGACAAGTGGCGAGAATGCCGATAATGCAAAAAGCATCTGTGCATCTCTTATATCCTGGATATTGAATCTTTCTCGCATTTTCCTCTTTTCAATAAGTTGGTTGAAACGTGCTGAATTAAAATGAGGAATTGGCTCGAGAAAGTTTCTTATTATAAATGTTTTCTCGCTTTCTGAAAGTAGGGATGCATCTTTTTCTTCCAGTATCTGCCAGCTGTCCTTTAATTTTCCTTCTGCATACCGGACAATTTGCTTAAGTAACGTCCCAGAAAAATTGATATTAATCTTTGCACTACTTTGAGATAGCAATTTTGGAATTTCATAGTAACCTCTCAGCATATGCCTTCTTGTCCAGGGCACAATTTGCTCATTGTTCTGTGGATTTAAATAGTTCGGCTGATGCATATGCAACCACATTACTAATTTTTTATTCATTTTTTATCTCCTTTGCCGTTTATTTCTCTTGACTATATTCTATACAAAGTTATAATTTTAAAAAATCGTTACATTAAATAAAAAATTAAAAAAGGAGAATGAAATGGCCAAAGTAATACTTAAGAATGTAACAAAAAAATTTGGGAACGTCATTGCTGTTAGCAATGAGAATCTATCTGTAAACGACGGAGAATTCCTTGTTCTTTTGGGACCATCTGGCTGTGGAAAAACAACTACATTGAGGCTCATTGCAGGTTTGGAAGAACCAACGAGTGGAGAGATATATATTGGAGATAAACTTGTAAATGATGTAGCGCCAAAGGATAGAGATATCGCTATGGTTTTTCAGAACTATGCACTTTATCCTCATATGAATGTGTACCAAAATGTTTCTTTCGGTTTAAGGCTGAGAAGAGTCTCAAAGGACGAAATAGATAAAAGAGTGAATAAGGTTGCCGAGATGTTAGAAATTGCACACCTTCTCAATAGGAAACCTAAAGAACTTTCAGGCGGGCAGAGACAGAGAGTTGCAGTTGCACGAGCAGTTGTAAGGAACCCCAGGGTATACCTTATGGACGAGCCTCTATCCAACCTTGATGCAAAGCTACGTGTACAGACAAGAGCAGAATTAATACACCTGCATAAACAATTAGGGGTAACGACTATATACGTCACGCATGATCAGGTAGAAGCAATGACTTTAGGTGATAGGGTGGTTGTAATAAATAAAGGAAAAATACAACAGGTAGGAGCTCCAAAGGAAGTATTCGACAGACCTGTGAATAGATTTGTTGCAGGCTTTGTAGGTACCCCGCCAATGAATTTTATTGATGTAGAAATTGTAAAGAAAGGTGAAGATCTTTATGCTCACTCAAAGGATTTCACTCTAAAAATTTTACAGGAACATAAAGAGATTTTAGAAAGAGGAAATTATATTAGTAAAGAAATGGTTATGGGAATTAGACCAAAGGATTTTCATGATGAATCGGAACTTTCTGAAAAGGAAAAGAAGGAAATGCAACCGTTTAAAACTGTTATAGATTTTATGGAGCTTATGGGCTCCGAAACATTCATACATTTTAAGTTTGGCAATACCAAAGCTGTGGCTCGTATAAGCTCGGCACATAATTATGCAATGGGAGATACCGTAAATCTATACATAGATATTCCAAATATTCATTTGTTTGATAAGGAAACGGAAGAGACAATTATTTGATGCAGATAGGTATTTGTACGATACAACTTGGTATACCTGGTACATTTTCCTTAAAGGATAAGCGTCAGGTATGTTCGAGTCTCTTTTCGCGACTTCGAAAGAATTTTAATGTATCTATTGCTGAAACTCTGCATCAGGATTCCTATAGAGAATCCGTTATTGCTGTTGTCGCTGTAAACACTGATAAATCTCATTTGTATCGAACATTATCGAAGGTTGTGAAATTCATAGAGCAAGACAAGAGGGTAAATATACAGGATTATACGACAGAAATACTGTAACCTAACCTTCCTAATAATTATTTTGAAGTTTTTGCTAAATAATGTTATAATAGTGTAAGTTATAGGATATAGGAGGTAACATATGGCATTAGATTGGAGTAGTAAATTCTCCACGAGGAGTAAAACAATGAAAGCTTCAGCAATCAGAGAACTTCTGAAGCTCGTAGATAATC
>CAYONU010000022.1:0-17853 GCA_964405445.1 uncultured Caldisericales bacterium
TTCGTGAAGGTGGTAGAACTGTAGGTGCAGGTGTTGTCACTAAAGTGATAGAATAAAATTTATGAGGAGATAAAATGAAGAAGGAAAAGTTAAGAATAAAATTAAAGGCATTTGACCATGAAATTCTAGATATATGGGCTTCCAAGATTGTCGAAACGGCAAAGAAAAATGGTGCTAATGTTGTAGGACCCATTCCTCTTCCAACAAAACGTACGATATTTAATGTATTAAGATCACCTAATGTAGATAAGGATTCTCAGGAAGAGTTTGAAATTTGCGTACACAAGAGGCTTATAGAGATAAGAAATGCGACACCAGAAATTACGCAGAGGCTTGCAAATATGGATATCCCCCAAGGTGTTGAGGTAGAGATTAAGATATAATGGAGGGAATAATGTCAAAAGGAATATTAGGCATAAAACTCGGGATGACATCAGTATACATAGAGGACAAATTGGTTCCTGTTAGTGTATTAAGAGCAGGTCCTTGTACTGTCATTAACAGAAAAACTAAGGAGAAAGATGGATACAGTGCAGTTCAACTGGGATTTATGGAAGTAAAACCTGAGAAGTTAAACAAACCGCAAGCAGGTGTATTCAAAAAGAAAAAATTACCTTCATTTAAACATTTGAAAGAGTTCAGGGAGATGGATGGCGAAGTCGGCGATAAAGTTACTGTGGAAATTTTGAAAGATGCCAAAACTGTTGCTGTTTCAGGTCTTTCTAAAGGAAAAGGATTTGCTGGTGTGGTAAAACGATGGGGATTTCATGGCTGGCCTAAAACGCATGGTTCTGATGCATCACGAAGGCCAGGTTCCATTGGGGCATGTAGCTCACCTGGAAAAGTTTTCAAAGGACAACATATGCCAGGACACCTTGGCGTGAATCAAACAACAATCCAGAATCTTAAGGTAGTAAAGATTATTCCGGAAAAAAATTTAATTCTTGTGAAGGGAAATGTACCTGGTCCAGATAGAAGTCTTATCACGATAAAAGCAGGAGGTTGATATGAAAGGACATATTTTGGATATTAATTCAAATACTGCAAGCGATGTAGATCTACCTGAAGAGTTTTTTTCTATTCCTGATAAGAGATACCTTGCTTATGTTGCTGTGAGAAGGCAACTCAACAATAGAAGAAGAGGGACTGCAGCTACTCAGGAAAGAGGCGATGTGAGTTATAGTACGAGAAAGATGCGGCCGCAGAAAGGTTCAGGTCGTTCACGCCAGGGAGCTAAAACATCAAATATCTGGAAAGGTGGTGCTGTTGCGTTTGGCCCTCATCCAAAAGAGTACTACATGAAATTGAATAAAAAAGAAAGAACAGCTGCTGTTTTCTCTGCTCTTTCATCGAAATTCCGGGAAGGCAATGTACACATTGTAGAAGGTATAAAAATTACAGGGAAAACAAAAGAAGTTATTGCTTTAATGAAAAGTGTGAGCGATAACTCAAATAAAGATTTGGGTACGGTTCTGCTTGTCTATTCAGATAAAGATGGCGCTGTGGAAAGAGCTGCACGTAACATTCCTTACTGCAAGCCTTTAATTTTTAAATTTCTTAATACTTATGATTTAATAATGTATGATTCACTAATATGTACTAAAAGTGCAGTAGAAGGAATGAGAGGATGGTGGAAAAGATGAGTTATATTGAAATTCTTATCAGGCCCCTTATCACTGAAAAGGCTACGGATCTTGCGAAGAAAGGTAAGTATGTATTCCTGATAGATAAACATGCTAATACAGAGATGACAAAAAGTGCCGTAGAAGAAATGTTCTCTGTAAAAGTAAAGAGTGTAAATATAGGAAAAGTATTTAGTAAGAGAAAGCGTACGAAGTATGCTTTTCTAAAAACTCCTTCTCATAAGAAAGCAATTGTTACTCTTTACCCTGGTTATAAGATTGATTTAATGCATCATGTATAGTGGAGGTATAAGATGGGATTAAAACAGTATAAACCTACAACTCCTGGTTTTAGAGGAAAATCTGTTCAGGCACATGAAGTAGTTACAAGAAAAGTACCTGAGAAATCGCTCGTTGTAGGATTGAAGAAAAAGGGTGGCAGAAACAATACAGGGAAAATTACAGTACGGCATAGAGGCGGCGGACATAGAAGATTATATCGCATTATTGATTTTAAGCGTGACAAAAAGGATATACCTGCAAAAGTCAAAACAATAGAGTATGATCCTAATAGGTCTGCATATATTGCATTACTTACTTATAATGACGGAGAAAAAAGATATATCATTGCTCCATTAGGCTTGAAGGTAGGAAATACAGTAGTTGCTGGAGAGCATGTCGAGATAAAACCTGGCAATGCTTTACCTTTGAAGAATATTCCTTTAGGTACAATCATTCATAACATAGAATTATCACCTAGAAGAGGTGGTGTGTTGGTGCGCTCTGCTGGCGCAAGTGCACAGCTGCTTGCCAAGGAAGGTAAATATGCTCACATAAGAATGCCTTCCAGTGAGGTGAGAATGATTAATCTGAATTGCTGGGCAACAGTTGGTCAGGTGAGTAACTTAGATCATGGAAATGTTGTTCTTGGGAAAGCTGGCTCAAAAAGGCACCTTGGTTTCAGACCCCGCGTGAGGGGTGTAGCAATGAACCCTGTGGACCATCCACATGGTGGAGGGGAAGGTAAATCCCCGATTGGACATCCAGGGCCCTTATCGCCATGGAGTAAGCCTACTTTAGGTTACAGGACGAGGAAGAAGAACAAGCCTTCCAATAAGTACATTGTGAGAAGAAAGAAGAGGAGATAAAAATGAGCAGTGAGAAGAACAAAAAAAGAGAGTATGTAGATCCAAAACTTCTTAAAAAAATCAAAGACTTAAGTAAGAAAGGTGAGAAGAAGGTAATAAAAGTATGGTGTAGAAGATCTATGATTACTGAGGAAATGGTAGGTTTTACCATTGCAATACATAATGGTAAAACACATATTCCTGTCTATATTACCAAAGATATGGTTGGGCACAGGCTCGGTGAATTTGCTATTACTCGTACATTTCATGGGCATAAAGTTCCTACTGCAAGGATCATCACAAAAACTTAAGGAGAGCGCATAATGGAAGCATATGCTAAAACTAAACATTTAAGGTTATCTCCTACTAAAGCAAGGCTTGTAACTAGGCTTATAAAGGGTAAGGATATTGATAAAGCATTTGCCATTCTAAAGGTATTGCCTCAAAAAGCTGCTGTTCCTATAGAAAGAACACTAAAGGCAGCTATTGCAAATGCTGAAAATAATTTTGATATGAATAGAGATTCATTGTATGTTTATAGAGCTTATGTTGATGCAGAAGGTCCTATGAAGCGGATTTATATGAGAGGAATGGGCAGAGCTGATATACAAAGGAAACCTGTAAGTCAGATTACTATAGTAGTGAAAGAAAAAGAGGAGGCCTAAAGTGGGACAAAAAGTACATCCTTATGGATTCAGATTAGGAGTAACAAAAGACTGGCTGAGTAAGTGGTATGCAAACAAGAAAAATTATCCTCGATTTGTTATTGAGGATTTTGTAATCCGTAAGGAGCTTAGCAAATTGGGTAACAATGCTGCAATTTCTCATACTGAACTTATAAGAAAAGGCGGAGAAGCTGGCAATGAAATTAGGGTTATTATACACAGTGCAAGGCCAGGTACGATCATTGGCAGGAAGGGCTCCGAGATTTCTAAGCTTCAGGAAAATTTGAAGAAGGCAATTGGTAACCCCAATGTAAAATTGAATATAGAAGTAAAAGAAGTTAAGCGACCCGAAACTGACGCTCAGCTTATTGCACAAAGCGTTGTAAGTAAAATTGAACAAAAAGTTTCATACAAGAGGGCAATAAAACAGGCAATAGGAAGAGCGATGAGGTCAGGTGCCAAAGGAATAAAAATACAAGTATCTGGAAGACTCGGAGGCGCTGAAATTTCAAGGACAGAATGGTATAGAGAGGGTAGAGTACCACTTCATACGATAAAAGCAGATATTGATTATGCAGAATTGCCTGCTCTAATTAAATTTGGAAGGATTGGAGTAAAGGTTTGGGTATATAAGGGTGATGCAAAAAAGATTACCTTCTTTACGACCGAAAGATAATGGAGGTGGATAATGTTAATGCCAGAGAGGCTTAAATATAGAAAACAGCAACGTGGAAGAATGCGAGGAAAGGCTATGCGTGGTAACTATGTTGCATTTGGTGACTACGGCATTCAGGCATTGGAACCATCCTATGTTACTGCTAGGCAGATTGAGGCAGTGAGACTTGTGCTTGTACAAGCAGTAAGAAAAACTGGAAAGCTCTGGATAAGGATTTTCCCGGATAAGCCTGTAACTAAAAAACCAGCGGAGACCAGAATGGGCAGTGGAAAAGGCGACGTTGACCATTGGGTGGCCGTTGTAAAGCCAGGCAGAGTACTTTTTGAAATGAGCGGGATTCCGGAAGAAGAAGCATCCAGGCTCACAAAACAAGCTGGATTTAAGTTACCTATAAAAGTGAGGCTTGTTAAGCGTGAGGAGGTTGTTTGACAATGAAAGCAGAGAAAATTAGAGATATGTCTGATGCAGAGATAGAAAATCAATTAAAAAATTTAAGGAAGGAACTTTTTAACCTGCGTTTTCAGCTTGCTACTCACCAGTTGCATAATCCTGCACGTATAAAGCTTGTAAGAAAAGATATTGCGAGATTTCTTACTATAAAGAAAGAGAAAGAACTCAATAAAGAGGTATAATATGGAAAAAAGAAAAGAGATTGTTGGAAAAGTTGTTAGTGTATATCAAAAAACTGTTGTTGTGCAGGTAGAAAGGCGAGTGTCACACCCACTTTATGCGAAAATTATTAAGAGAAGGTCACAATTTTATGCACACGACGAGAAGATGAAAGCAAAGGTAGGTGATACAATAAGAATTAGAGAAACTAGACCTGTAAGTAAGTTGAAAAGATGGAGAGTAATTGAGGTTGTTAATGGAGGTGAAAAGCAATGATTAAGGATTATTCACGGCTTGTTGTCGCAGATAATAGTGGAGCAAAGGAGGTTTCTTGTATTACTGTGCTTCGCACTGGTGCAAGACGCACTGCTACTGTAGGTGATAGAATTGTTGCTTCTGTGAAGAAAGCGGTACCAAATAGCACGATTCCAAAAGGGACTGTTGTGAAGGCAATTATTGTACGGACAAAGTATCCTTTGCGCAGAGAAGATGGCAGTGTTATTCGCTTTGACCAGAATGCCGCAGTTATTATTGATGATGATGGTAATCCAAGAGGAACAAGGGTCTTTGGCCCTGTTTCGAGGGAGTTAAGGAAGCAGGGATATCTAAAAATTATTTCTCTTGCACCGGAGGTTCTTTAGGAGGTGTTTATGAAAAAAATAGAGTTGAAGAAAGGCGATCTTGTTATAGTTATATCTGGAAAAGATAAAGGAAAAAAAGGCAAAGTAGTGAGAACAGTACCTTCTCAGGGAAAAGTAGTTGTTGAAGCTGTAAACATGCAAACTAATTTTCTTCGACCTACTCAAGATATGCCTCAAGGGAAAATTACAAAGCGTGAGGCTCCTTTTTATGCAAGCAAAGTACAACTAATCTGTCCTCATTGCCATGAACGTACACGTGTTGCTCATAAAATTCTTGAGAATGGGAAGAGTGTACGTGTGTGTAAGAACTGCCACGAAGTGATTGATAAAATTTAACGAGAGGTAGATATGGCAAAGATAAAAGATAAAAAAACAAAGTCTGCACTTAAGATAGATAAAAAACTTGGAAAACTTTTGGAAGAAAAAATTCCGCCCTCTCCCTTAAGAGATAAGTATGAAGGAGAGGTAAAAAAAAGAATGATGGAGAAGTTTAACTATAAGAATGTGATGGATGTACCGAGAGTTGTTAAAATTTCTGTGAACAGAGGTGTAGGTGATATTGCACAGTATCCTAAAGCAATGGAGAAAACAATACAGGAATTTATTCTCGTTATGCATCAAAAACCTACTATTACACGTGCGAAAAGGTCTATTGCTTCTTTTAAAGTTCGTAAGGGTACAGCGATTGGATGTAGAGTGACACTTCGTAGAAATGCGATGTATGCATTTATGGAGAAACTTATTAACACAGCTTTGCCACGTATTAGAGATTTTAGAGGGCTCTCACCCAATTCATTTGACGGAAGAGGTAATTATACATTTGGTATAAAAGAACAGTTAATTTTTACTGAGATTGACTATGATATGATTGATAGAGTGCGAGGATTTGATGTTACAATTACTACGACTGCTAAAACTGATGAAGAGGCAAAAACGCTTCTTGAGTTTATTGGTTTTCCTTTTAAGGAAAGGTAGGTATATATGGCAAGAAAAGCAATGATTGAAAAATCAAAGAAAGAGCCTAAATTTAAGGTAAGGCAGCATAATCGATGTAAGATTTGTGGAAGGTCAAGAGGTTATTATAGTAGGTTTGGTCTTTGCAGGCATTGCTTGCGGAAATTTGCACTGGAAGGGAAGTTACCCGGTGTGAAGAAGGCAAGTTGGTAAGGAGGAAGCAATGATAAGTGATCCGATCTCTGATGCATTAATAAGAATTAAGAATGCTGTTATGATGAACCATAAGTCTCTGCTTATTCCCTACTCGAATATGAATAAGAATATTCTAACAATTATGAAAAGGGAAGGATATATTAAAAACGTTGAAGAGCACGAGATTGACGGCAAAAGAGTTGTAAGAGTATATTTACGCTATGGTAGTAAAGATGAGCGGTTTATATTGGGAATTAAGAGGATTAGTAAGCCAGGTAGACGTATATACGTGAAGAGGGATAGGGTCCCCAGTGTGATGAATGGTTTTGGAACAGCAATTATCTCTACTTCTCAGGGCTTAATGACGGATAAAGAAGCTTCTAAAAAAGGATTGGGCGGAGAGGTAATCTGCTTTATTTGGTAGGAGGTGTGCAATGTCAAGAATTGGTAAACAACCGGTAGTTATCCCTAAAAACGTGACAGTGAAAATTGACGAAGGGAACTTGGTAACCGTTAAAGGTCCAAAGGGTGAGCTGAAGAGAGCTTTTCATCCCCAAATAAATATTACTTTGAATAATGACACAATAGTTGTAAAAAGGCCCTCCGATGAGCCTTTTTATAGAGCTATCCATGGTACTACCCGGGCACTCATAAATAATATGGTGCAGGGTGTTGTAAGTGGTTTTTCAAAGAAACTTCAGCTTAATGAAAAAACGTATAAAGCAGAAGTGAAAGGCAAAAAAGTAACATTTAGCCTGGGATATTCACATCCTATTGTCTTAGACATTCCCGAAGGTCTTACAGTTGCTTTGGATAACCGTATCATTACTGTTTCTGGGATTGATAAAGAACTTGTTGGGGCCTTTGCTAAAAAGATACGACACTTAAGGAAAGTGGATCCTTATAAAGCAAAAGGTATTATATACGTTGGTGAAAAGATTATAAGAAAAGCTGGTAAAACAATTGCTGCAGGAAGTAAATAAGGAGAGTGGGACATGATTAAACAAAAGACGAGAAAAGAGTTGAGAGAGTTAAGGCACAGAAGGATAAGAAAGCATCTCTCAGGTACTTCTGAGTGTCCGAGGCTTTCTGTTTTTATCAGCCTAAAGAATATCTATGCTCAGGTTATAGATGATACAAAGGGCGTTACGCTTGTATCTGCATCTACAAAGGAAAAGGAATTAGTGAACAAGTTCGGTGATAAGAAGAATATAGAGGCCGCAAAAGCCGTAGGGACGCTTGTTGGAAAGAGAGCATTGGAAAAAGGTATAAAAGAGGTGGCTTTTGATAGAGGTGGCTTTTTGTACCATGGAAAAGTGAAAGCACTTGCTGATTCTGCGAGACAAGCAGGATTGAAGTTTTAGGAGGCAGAGGTGAATACACGAAGACGTAGAGTAGAGGAGAAAAAAGAATTTGAAGAAACAATTCTTCAGATAAATAGGGTAACAAAAGCAGTTAAAGGTGGGAAAATTCTTAAGTTTAGAGTGACGATGGTAATTGGAGATCAAAAAGGAAGGGTAGGTATTGGCGTTGGCAAAGCAAGAGAGATACCTGCAGCTATTAAAAAAGGTGTTGCCGATGCAAAAAGAAATCTTGTTAATGTTCCCTTGAAGAATAATACAATACCTATGAGAATTACTGCAAAATCCAGTGCAGGTTATGTCTTTCTAGCGCCTGCTGTTAAGGGCACAGGCATTGTAGCTGGTAGCGTTGTAAGGGCTATTGCTGAAAAAGCAGGTATTCAGGATCTCCTTTCAAAGAGACTTGGTACATCTAATCCGTTAAATGTAGCTAATGCAACAATGAGAGCCTTCAAGGAGATGAGTATGATCATTAATAGAAGAGAAATGATGAAGCAAGACTTGGCTGGAGGCAAAAATGAAGTTGCGGGATCTTAAACCAAAAGTACATTCAGCGAGAAAAAAACGCATTGTAGGAAGAGGTGATGGTTCCGGGAAAGGTACCTATGCAACTAAAGGAAGTAAAGGGGCTAAAGCGCGTTCGGGTGGCACAAAACAAAAGGGTTTTGAAGGAGGGCAAACACCGATTTACAGAAGGTTCCCAAAACTTAAAGGTTTTAAATCATTAAATAAGACAGAATATAAAGAGGTAAATGTTGAAAAGCTCGAAAAGCTTTCTGGTACTAAGAATGAAATAAATCTTGATAAATTGTTCAATGGAAAAGTCAAGGTACTTGGAAGAGGTAACATAAATAAAACTCTTGTCGTGAAAGCATCTCGTTTTTCGGCATCCGCAAAGGAAAAGATTGAAAAAGCTAAGGGAAAAGCAGAGGTAATTTGAAATGTGGGAAACATTAAAGAGAGCTTTCAGGCTTAAAGAACTAAGAAAAAGAATGTGGGTTACACTTTTTCTTTTTGTTCTTTTCAGACTTGGTACATATATCCCTGTACCTGGCGTAAACCGTGTTGCTGTACAGAACTTTATGCAAAAAGGCGGTTTTCTTGCCCTACTTGATTTGTTCTCAGGTGGGGGCTACGGGAATTTCTCTATTTTTGCCTTAAGCGTTATTCCTTACATTAATGCATCTATTATACTTCAGCTTCTCACGGCAGTTATTCCTTCTTTGGAAAAACTTGCCGAGGAAGGTATCGAAGGGCAGAAAAAGATGGCTCTGTATACACGGTGGCTTACGCTTTTTCTTGCAGCACTTCAGGCTTTTGCTGTCCTTATGATGTTTAAGAAGTTCCTTATAAATAATAGTTTATTATTGAAAGTAGTTATTATTATAAGTTTTATAGCAGGTTCGTATATTGTGCTATGGCTTGGTGAAATAATGACAGATAAAGGTATCGGAAATGGTGTTTCTTTGATTATTTTTGCAGGTATTATAAGTAGAATACCGGTAGGATTTGCGGAAATGCAGCAATTGTATTCAGCACATTCCCTAAGTGTTAGCGCAATTGTAGGAGAAACTCTTGCTATGCTTGCCTTAATGGTTGTAGTAATATATGCTTACCAGGCTGAGCGTCGTGTTCCAGTACAGTATGCAAAGCGAATCGTAGGAAGAAAAGTGTATGGTGGCCAATCCACATATATTCCGTTGCGCCTTGTACAAGCAGGCGTACTTCCTATTATTTTTGCAGTATCTGTTATGATGTTTCCTCAAACTGTCGGGAATTTCTGGCCAAACTCCTGGTTTACTCTTCATATTGTAACTCCTTATTTTGGCAACCCGACTGGGCTTTCTTACAATATCATTTACTTTGCCCTAATTGTGTTCTTTACATATTTTTATACAGAGCTTACATATGATCCGATAAAGCTCAGTGATGATTTGCAAAAGTACGGTGGCTTCATCCCGGGAATTCGCCCTGGTAAACCTACTGCAGAATACATTGCAGGAGTATTAAATAAAATTGTTTTACCTACATCTATTTTTCTTGGGCTTATTGCAGTAGTTCCTAATTTATTGTTCAAGAAGATGGCTGTTACAGCTTTTGTATTCGGAGGTACCTCAATTCTTATTATTATTGGTGTAGCACTTGAAACGATGCAGGAAATCGAAGCGTATCTTCTTATGAGACACTATAAGGGATTCTTAAAATGAAGACACACATTGTTTTACTTGGGCCTCCCGGGGCAGGTAAGGGTACACAGGGGCAGTTGTTAAGTAAGAAATTGAATGTTCCGTTCATTTCTTCTGGAGATGTATTAAGGGAAGAAATAAGCAAGAAAAGTGTAGTTGGACAAAAGGTATATTCTTTTATAGAAAAAGGCGCACTCGTTCCCGATTATGCAATTGAAGAGTTTATTGCTGCAGTGCTCAATAAATATGATCTTCCCAGAGGATTTATTCTGGATGGTTTTCCTCGTACGATTCATCAAGCTGATTTTTTAAATAATTATCTTAAGGGTATTAATGCAAAACTTGATGCAGTAATTTATATTTCTCTTTTTGAAGAAGACATTATTAAGAGAATAAGCGGTAGGAGAGTCTGCAAGCAATGCGGAGCTGTTTATAACATTTATTTTAATCCGCCGAAGTACAGTATGAAATGCGATCGTTGTGGCGGGGAGCTTGTGCAACGTCCTGATGATAAGGAAGAAGTTGTTGTTCAAAGGATAAAGGTGTATAAACGAGAGACGAAGCCTCTGATTGATTATTATAAAAATCATTATTTACTCTATGAAGTAAATGGTCAGGGCATGTTGCAAGATGTAACGGAACGCATAGAGGAGGTGTTGAATGATAGAGCTTAAATCACCTGAAGAGATTGAAAAAATGAGAAAATCTGCTAAAATACTTAAGGGAATGTTGGATTTGCTAAAAGAGAATGTGCAAGCTGGCATCACTGAGAGGAAATTAGATAAGATGGCAGAAGAGTTTGTTATTTCCAGAGGTGCTATACCGGCCTGTAAGGGTTATGGAGGATTTCCCGCCACTGTTTGTATTTCAGTGAATGATGAAGTTGTGCATGGCATTCCAGATGATAGGCACTTAAAAGAAGGAGATATAGTTTCTTTTGACTCTTGTGTTTTATTGGATGGTTGGTACTCTGATTCTGCAATTACTGTAATTGTAGGTAAGGAAAAAAATGAAAAGGATAAAAAACTTGTTGAAGTTACAAAAAAAGCATTATACTTAGGTATTGAACAGGCAAAAGTAGGCAATAAGCTTGGTGATATATCTTCTGCGGTTCAGCATTATGTCGAGGATAATGGTTTTTCTATTGTAAGAGATTACGGAGGTCATGGCATTGGCAGGCATTTACACGAAGATCCTTTAGTGCCTAATTTTGTTGGTGAGAATAAAGGTATTTTACTAAAGGAAGGATTGTGTATTGCAATAGAGCCTATGGTTTGTGCAGGCAAATATGATCTATATACGGCAAAGGATGGTTGGACAGCAAAAACTGTAGATCATTCCAATGCAGCCCATTTTGAGCATACTATTGCGATAACGAAGAATGGGCCAGAAATTCTTACAATGTAAGGAAAATTGATTAGAGATGGGTAAGAAGCAAGTGATAAAAACTGAAGGCATAGTAGTTGAGACTTTACCCGGGACAATGTTTCGGGTGAAGCTCACTAATGGTAAGATAGTGCTTGCTCATATTAGTGGTAAAATGAGACTTCATTTTATCAGGATTCTGCCGGGAGATAGGGTAAAACTTGAGTTTACTCCATATGATCTCTCCACTGCAAGAATTGTTTATCGACTGTAATAGAAAGGAGTATAAATAATGAAAGTGAGATCTTCAGTAAAACGGATGTGTCCGAAATGCAAGATTGTTCGAAGACGAGGTAAATTGCACGTGATATGTGAAAACCCAAAACATAAACAAAGGCAAAAATAATAGGAGGTTGAGCTGTGGCAAGAATTAATGGTGTTGATCTTCCAAAGGATAAAAGAATTGATATTGCACTTACCTATATATATGGTATTGGAAAGCATAGTGCAAATGACATTATTACAAAATCGAAGGTTCCTTTAAAAAAGGTAAAAGACCTTAGCCTTGAGGAGATCAAAGCAATTGAAAGTGTTATAAGAAAAGATTATATGGTGGAAGGTGATTTGAGGAAGGTAGTTGCTACTAATATCAAGAAGCTTATGGAAATTAATTGTTATAGAGGCATAAGACATAAGAAGGGCCTACCTGTAAGAGGGCAGCGTACTCGTACCAATGCAAGGACTCGAAAAGGTCCCAAGAAGACCATTGGTGCAGTAAGGAAAGAAGCGTAAAAGGAGATGGGATGAAGAAGAAAACAAGCAGAAATACTAAAAAAAAGGGACATAAAATAACCGGAAAGGCAAAGATTTACATATACTCCACATTTAATAACACAATTGTTACAGTAACTGATCAGCAGGGTAATGTTGCTACATGGGCGTCTTCTGGCTCTGCAGGTTTTAAGGGAAGCAAAAAAGGGACGCCATTTGCTGCTCAATTGACTGCACAGAAGGCTGCTGAACGAGCTATAGACCTTGGTGCAAAAACAGTCTCTGTTTACGTGAAGGGCGGAGGTTCTGGAAGAGAGGTAGCAATCCGTGCACTTCAGTCAGCAGGGCTTGATATAGAAGAAATTAAGGACGTTACACCAATTCCACATAATGGCTGTAGGCCAAGAAAATTAAGAAGAGTATAAGGAGGTTAAAGTGGCAAGATATACAGATCCTGTTTGTAGAGTATGTAGAGCACAAGGTAAAAAGCTTTTTCTGAAAGGAGAAAGATGCTACACAAAAAAGTGCCCCCTGGAGAGAGGTAAGGGCAATCCGGGCCAGAAGCAGGTTACTTTGCATTTTAGTAAGCCTTCTGATTATAAGATTCACTTATGGGAGAAACAACTCGTAAAAAATATGTATGGAGTTCTTGAGAGACAGTTCAGGAGATATTTTGCAATAGCTTCACAGCAGAAAAAGATCCCAACTGGTGATAAACTTTTAGAAATTCTTGAAAGAAGATTAGACAATGTAGTATTCAGAATGGGCTTTGCTCCTAATAGACGTACTGCAAGGCAGCTTGTTTTGCATGGGCACATAAGGGTTAATGGTAAGAAAGTTAACGTACCTTCTTTTACAGTAAAGCCACAGGATGTTGTAGAAATTAAAGAGAGTAGCAGACAAATCCCTATTATAAAAGAATCTATCAAGTCTAATGCTCAGGTTCCTGCGTGGCTTGAGGTAAATAAAGAGTCTTTTAAGGGTACAGTTGTAGCTCTTCCAAATATTCCTGAGCTTGGTTTGGGTATAAATTCAACACTTATTGTAGAGCTTTATTCTAAATAAGTAGGAAGTGATACAATATGTGGAATTTAAATAGTATACAATTTAAAATAGAAGAAGAAAAAAACAATTATGGAGAGTACAGTTTTGGGCCTTTGGAGAGTGGCTATGGTCTTACATTGGGTACTGCACTGAGGCGAATTTTACTTGCTTCTATAGAAGGAGTGGCTCCCATTGGTATTGCTATTGATGGTGTTGTGCACGAGTTTTCTACTGTAGAAAGTGCAGTTGAAGATGCCGAAGAGATTATACTGAATGTTAAGAAGCTCGTTGTTGCTCTTGAGAGTGCGGATACCGCTGTACTGAGTTTTGATGTGGCTGGAGAAAAAGATTTAAAAGCAAAGGATTTACAACACACCAGTGAAGTTACCATTCTCAACCCGGATTTACATATTGCAACAGTTTCTTCATCAAAGGTACATTTTAAGGGTAAAATTTATGTGAAGAAAGGCAAGGGATACAAATTGGAAGAGGAAATAGCTAATGCAAATAATTTTCCTCAAACAGTAATTCCTATTGATGCATATTTTTCTCCCGTGCTGAAAGTAAGTTTCCATGTAAAGCCAATGCGCTTTGAAGAATCAGTTAATTATGATAGACTTATTATTAGTATCTTGACGAAAGAAAATAAATCTCCGTCAGATGCTTTGAGAGAAGCTGTAAAAATTTTTATAGATTATTCTATGCAGTTTAGTAAATTACTCAATAATGATGGAAAGGATGAAGAAGATCCATCCAAACTTATAAAAGATATGGATATCAAAAAGCTTAATCTGCCAGAACGTGCTTCTAATATATTAAAAAAGAATGGTATTATGACAGTAGGGGCTCTTTTGAACTACACGGATAAAGATCTTTCGAAATTTAGTAAGTTCGGCAAGAAATCACTGGAAAGTGTAAAATCTTCACTTGAAAAAATGAACTTAAAGCTAAAAGGATGAGGAGGTTTGAATGAATCATCAGATAAAACAGCGAAAGTTAGGAATGTATAGTGGATATAGAAGAAGCGTATTGAGGAATCTCTCTACTTCTTTGCTATTATCTGGGAAGATAAAAACTACAGAGGCGAGGGCAAAAGAGGTATCAAAAGTTGTAGAAAAACTCATCACAATGGCTAAGAAGGATAACCTCAATACGAGGAAAAAAGCGTATGGTTTTCTTTTTAAGAAAGAAGCTGTTCAGAAACTTTTTGAAATGGCAAAGAATGATTATGCGGAAAGAGGAGGTGGCTACATAAGAGTTTTAAAACTAGGCCAGAGAAGAGGGGATGGAGCAAAAACTGCTGTTTTGGAACTTATTAAGGAATGATCCGCTTTGAAAATGTATCTTTTGCCTACGAGGAAGGGAAATGGGCAGTTCGGCATATCAATTTTAATGTAAAGAAGGGTGAATTCATTTCCATCATTGGGGGGAATGGTTCTGGTAAATCTACGATAGCCCGTTTGTCAAACGGGCTATTAGTACCTCAGGAAGGGAATGTTTTTGTTGATGACTTAAATTCTAAAGTAAATGAAAACTTAACACTTATGAAAGAAAAAGTTGGGCTCGTCTTTCAAAATCCTGATAATCAATTTGTAGGCACCACTGTAGAGGAGGATCTTGCATTCGGGTTAGAAAATATTGGCATTGAAAGAAGAGAAGCAAAACACCGCATAGAGCAAATTTCATCATTGTTAGGTATAGATAAATATCTTCATAGTCTTCCTACCGCTCTCTCTGGCGGAGAAAAGCAGAAAGTTGCAATTGCAGGTGTATTAGTGATGCAGCCAGATTATCTTGTAATGGATGAAGTTACTGCGCTTTTGGATCCTATGGGACGGAAAGAAATTTCCCTTCTTATACATTCTCTGGCAGAGGATAAGCACATCGGTATAATTTATATTACACATATTACAAAAGAAGTGCTGAAAAGTGATAGAGTAGTTGTTTTAAATGGCGGAAAGGTAGTTAAAGAAGATACTCCAGGAATAATTTTGCAGGATATAAATCTATTGAATGCTAATGGTATTGCTCCGCTTCCTTCGGTTATTGTATCAAGAGAGCTTAAGAGAGCAAATATTATTGGTAAAACGTTTCTCTTTGATGATGCACTTGTTGATTCATTATGCTCGAACTGAAGAATGTTTCTGTCACTTATGATTCACATACGATTTTTACAACTGATGCATTAATCAATGTTTCGTTGACAATTCATAAAAATGAATCTATAGGTATTGTAGGTCGTATAGGCTCAGGAAAGTCTACATTGATCCAGCTCTTTAATGGACTAATTAGACCAGACAAGGGAACAGTTTTGCTGGATGGTATTGATATAAATAGTAGAGGGGTAGATCTTCAAAAGGTGCGGAGGAAAGTAGGTCTTGTTTTCCAGTATCCAGAGGAACAATTTTTTGCAGAAACTGTATTTGATGAAGTAGCGTTTGGTCCTAAAAATATGGGGATGAAAGGTAATGAGTTAAAGAAAAATGTGTATAATGCTCTTTTGGATATGGGATTTTCTCCCAGGGAGATAGAAAAGCGTTCTCCTTTTTCTTTAAGCGGTGGTGAAAAGAGGAGAGTTGCCATAGCAAGTATTATTGCAATGAACCCGGAGATCCTTGTACTGGATGAGCCTACGGCTGGTATGGACTTCAAAGGAAAAGAAAAGCTGCTGAAATACATAAAGAATGAAATGAAATGTGATAGAACCATTGTTTTTGTTACGCATAATATGGATGAGCTTTTGGAAGCTGCTGATCGTGTAATTGCACTAAAGAATGGGGGGAAAATATTCGATGGTACGATTGAAGCATTCTTTTCCGGAGGTCAGGTAGCCAATGCAGCAGGAGTCGACGTGCCTACCGTTGCACGGTTATACAGTGTATTAAGGAAACGTTTTCCGGATTTTCCATTCTGCCGAACACCTCTGGAGCTCGCTACTCAGATCAAGGAAAGATTTAAACATTGAAAAAAGGAACTTTCTTTGGCCAGTACAACTTTTCTGATTCTCTGTTAAACAAACTGGACGCACGAGTCAAAATTCTTCTTATATTTTTTATCATTATATTTCTTTTTTTTGTAAAGACAATCTCAGGCTATTTCATTTTACTTTTGTTTTCTATTTTTCTCGTTGTGCTTTCAAAAACAGCGTTAGGAAATGTACTGCGTTCTCTTAAACCTATTCTATTCCTTCTCATTTTTACTGTGGTCTTTCAGCTATTTTTTACACCAGGCAAGGTTATCTACTCTTTCTCTATTTTTAAAGTGACCAAAGAAGGTCTTTATCTTGCGCTCTACATAGCTATAAGACTCACTCTTCTTTCTTTTTTTACTTTTGTTCTTACTGCTACGACTTCTAATATTGAGCTTACCGACGGATTTGAATCAGTAATTTCTCCGTTAAAGTTCTTTCACATTCCTACTGAAGATATTGCTCTAATGATCTCTATTGCTATGCGTTTTGTGCCTGTTCTTTTTGAAGAAGCTGACAGGATTATGAAAGCACAGATGTCCAGAGGAGCAGTGTTTAATAAAGGTAATTTAATGCAGCGTGCTAAAAGCTTTTTGCCACTCCTCCTCCCCCTACTTCTCAATGCATTCAACCGGGCAGACCAGCTGGCTATTGCAATGGAGGCAAGGGGATTCGTTATAGGGAAAGAACGTACAAAATACAGGGAAACGCGTATAAAAAAAATAGATTTATTTTTTATTTTTCTTTTCGTTTCTGTCGTAATTATGTCTGTGCTGGTAAACAACATATGAGAAATTACCTATTAAGAGTTGAATATATTGGGAAGAATTTTTATGGGTTTCAAAAACAGAAAGGCTTGTCTACCGTCCAGAGCACGATAGAGGATGCTTTATCTACAATTTTAAGAAAGCCTATTACTGTGAATGGTGCCTCAAGGACGGACCGAGGAGTAAATGCTTTGAATCAGTATGTAAATTTCTATTTTGAGGATCTGGTTGATCTTGATATTCTTAATAAGAGGCTTAATTCATTTCTCTTAATGAAAGGTATTATCGTGAAAGAAGTAAAAGAAGTTGATATGCAGTTCCATCCAAGAAGATCAGCAAAGGGCAAAATATATGCATATTTTCTTTCTAATGTACCTGAAAAAGAACTTTTCCTTGTTCCTTATGTATATTTTTATCATGGAAGTATTGATAAAAAATTGCTTAAGGTAGCGACAGAAGGGTTAAAGGGTAAGCATAATTTTAGTATCTTTGCAAATAGAGATAAATCACAACCATTTCGAAGTAATATATGTAATTTGTCTGAGGTAAATTTTATAGAGAAGGGTAATTTGCTTGTTTTCTATTTTTGGGGAGATCGTTTTCTCTATCATATGGTGAGAAGAATGGTGTATTATTTGATAAAAGCAGGTACAGGTGCAATAAAGGAAGAATATCTGAAAATACCTTTTAAAGTAGACCATTTGCCTTACACACGTCAGGTTTTACCTCCAGAGCCCTTATTCTTAGTCAATGTGTTGTATTAGTATGTGAAGGAAGATAAATAATTTCTCCCCAGATATTTTTAAAATCTATGTAAATAAATCCTAAAGAAGGATGCGGATTGCATAATGCGCCAGGGTTGAAATAGAGAGCATTATTAATAGTTTTATTTACGGGTATAT